>JBNLGU010000106.1:0-8367 GCA_050306215.1 Pontiella sp. | reverse complement strand
AAGATCGAACTGGCCATTGACCGCGCGGTCGATGAAATCGCCCGCAAGCAGCAGACGTCCAAGAACGAAGGGCTGGCCTCCAAGGTAACCGACGAAGTCCTCAAGCAACTCAACAATCCGCAGAGCGAATTCTATGTCCACCCCGACGACAACAAGAAGCGCATCCCGAGGATCGAGGACGTGCAGGACCTCGTGGAAATCGTTCTGGCCGAACAGGGAGAAACCCTTGTGGTCGCCGCCTACAAACGCTACCGCAAGCAGCGCGAAATCGCCCGTCGAAACATTCGCGTGCGGGGAAGCGATGCCCGCGGAAACGTGGATGTCACCGATGCCAGCCTCCTGCTCGTGGAATCCTCCTCCAGCAACGTCAACCTGCCGTGGGACCGCAAGCGCATCGTCAAGCAGATCCTCGACAAGACCGACCTCTCCATCGAAGTCGCCATCAACGTAGCCAAATCGGTCGAAAACCGTATCATTGCCAGCGACCTCTCCGTCGTCAACTCCACGCTGATCCGCGAACTGGTCAACAATGAGCTGATGGAGCGCGGCTATTCCCAGCAACTCCGCGACCTCTCCCTCTACCGCGTCTCGAAGGACTACATCGAAAACCTGTTGTTCACCAAGTCGACCGAAAACTCGAACATCGTGAACAACAACCCCGAAGCGGTAAACCTCGGCGTCGCCGAGCTCGTCCTTAAGCAATGGGCGCTCGACACCATTTTCAGTCCGGAAGTCAAGCGCGCCCACGACACCGGCGCCATCCACCTCCACGACCTCGGCTATCCGACCCGCGTCTACTGCTCGTCGCATTCGATCGAATACGTCAAGAAATATGGCCTGACGGGCCTGATCAACCTCAATACCACGTCGAGCCCGGCCCGCTCCGCCTCCGTGCTGACCGGCCATCTCAACACCTTCCTCGCCTCCATGCAGGCCAACTATGCCGGCGCACTCGGTATTGCCTACATCAACATCCTCTATGCCCCGTTCCTCGTTGGCATGGACGACAATGACCTCCATCAGGTGGCGCAGGAGCTGATCTTCAACGGCTCGCAAAATGCCTTTTCCCGCGGCGGACAGACGTTGTTCCTGGACTTCAACATCCACACCGGCGTTCCCAGCTACCTCAAGACCGTTCCCGCCATCGGGCCGGGCGGCCACTACCAGCTGCGCCTCAAGGACGGCACCATCGTCGAGCTCGAAGAGGAACTGCGCGAAGAAACCGATGCCGCCGGCTACAAGCTGATGGACCTCTACTACAACGATCCCGCCCTCGGCAAGCGGTTGGTCCTGCGCGAGTTGAGCGATGAAAAGGACGGAACGATCTACGATCCCGAGGTTATTGCCGCCCTGACCGATGCCGGCGAAGCGATCGTTACCTATAGCGACTACACCAAGGAAGCGCAGGATTTCTGCCGCGCCCTGCTCAGGGTCTTCGGCGAAGGCGATGCCCACGGCCGCATCTTCGAATTCCCGAAATGCGACTTCCACGTTTCCGACGAAACCTACGAAGACCCAGCCCAGTTCGCCATCTTCCAGGATGCCTGCGAACTGGCCAGCAAGAACGGGTCGACGTATTTTATCTTCGACCGCGACGAAGTCACGCTCTCCGCCTGCTGTCGTCTGCGCACCACCATCAGCGACAGCCGCATGCTCAAGCACCCCGAAAGCATGCGCTTCTGCGGCTTCCAGAACGTCACGATCAACATTCCCCAGGCGTCCTACCGCGCGGCCCGCGCCGGCGGCGACATCATGAAGAACTTCTTTGTCGAACTCGAACGCACCATGGAGCTGGCCGTCGACGCCCACCTGCAGAAGAAAGCCAAGGCCGCCGAAATGCTCAGCGGCCCCGGCCATCCGCTGTGGCAGATCGGCAAGGAAGCCAACGACGGCAAGCCCTACGTCGACCTCGAAAACTGCACCTACATCCTCGGCCTCATCGGCGTAAACGACGCCGTCAAGTTTCTCGTCGGCCAGGAGCTGCACGACAGCAAGCAGGCGCAACGCCTCGGCTTGAAGATCGTGGCGCACATGTACAGCAAGGCCAAGAAACTGGCCGCCAAGTACAACCTCAAGTTTACCCTCGAGGAATCCCCGGCCGAGTCCGCCGCGCGCCGCCTGGCCAAGTCGGACATGATCTACTTCGCCGAAGAATCGAAGGACATCGTAAAGGGCCCGGCCGACGCCGAATACTACACCAACTCGATCCATCTCGCCGCCGAGGCGGATGTCTCGCTGGTCGACCGCATCGTGGAACAGTCGAAATACCACAGCATGATCGAGTCCGGCGCCATCACCCACTGCTTCATCGGTGAAGAGCGGCCGGATATGGACTCAATCGCGCATCTGATGACGGAGGTGTTCCACCGCACCCAGTCCGCCCAGGTCTGCGTCTCCCCGGAATTCACCTTCTGCGACCACTGCCACCACCAGACCCGCGGCCTGCTGACGGCCTGTCCCGAATGCGGCTCGACCGACGTCGTCGGCGAAACGCGCGTTGTGGGCTACTTCAGCAAGGTGCAGAACTGGAACAAGTCAAAGCGCTACGGCGAACTACTGGCCCGCCATGCCGGCAAATACAACGTTACCACGGCCGAAGACGAAGAAGGGGCCGAAGCAAAAATCGTAACGGCCAAAAGCAAGTAAGGGGAAACCAACCATGGCTGCAAAATACCAGATCAGAGTCTTCGGTAAGAAGAGTTGCGACAAGTGCCACACCCTGAACCAGCGGCTCGACAAGCTGCTCGAAAAGGGCGGCTACGAACAGTTTGAAAAACTATACTGCGATGTGGAAACCATCGACGGCCTCGTGGCGTTTGCCGAAGCCGAATGTGTCAATCCATCGCGCATCCCCGCCCTACTGGTCACCGCGTGGAACGACCAGGATGAGGATTACGTCCCGGTGCCCGTCAAGGAACCCGGTGCCGCCGATCCGGTGTGCAAGAAGGCACGGCTATATCAGTATCTCGGATTGCAAACCGACTATTCCGACACCGGCAAGGGCGTCATCTCTCCAAAGATGATTCAGGCCATCCTTGGCGAAGTGGACGAGTAACCGATTATCACCCGGCCCGCCAGGCGCGCACCCCCTCCCCCCTGCGCCTGGCGGCGCCATCCTTAAAAAACGATGGCAGCGACAACATCCATTTACGGCTATCTCGACAAGCCTTCCATGGTCGACTATCCCGGGCGCTTCGCCGCCGTCTTCTTCACCAGCGGATGCAACTTTGGCTGCGGCTTCTGCCACAACGCAACATTGATGGGTAAAAAGCAAGCCGGCCTCTCATGGGAACAACTTGAGGATGCCTGCGCAAAATTCAAGAAGGATTGGGTCAATGGCGTCGTCATCACAGGCGGCGAACCCACCTGCACCGACGACCTCCCCGCGTTGATCCGCTTTTTCAAGGATCGCTATGGCTTCGCCGTCAAGCTGGATACCAACGGATCGAATCCGGATCAGCTGGCCGAATGCCTGCCGCATGTCGACTATGTTGCGATGGATGTGAAATGCGGCCTGTCGGCCTACTCCGCCATCGTTCATTATTCCGATACCGGCAAGATCCAGCGATCCATCGACCTGATCCGGGAACAAGCCAGGGACTATGAATTCCGCACGACGGTGATTGAATCGGTCCATACCGACGATCAGATGGATGAGATCAAGGAAACCATACACGGCTCAAAGCGCTACGCACTGCAGGCCTTTATCCCACGCGACGAACTGCCGGGCCGCGAATACCGCGCGCTTCCCCGCACCACTTCGGCCCGCCTGCATCAGCTCCGCGACCGCATGGCGGGGTGCGCCGACGAAATCTGCCTCCGCGGCGCGTGATTACATCGCAATCACATAAAGTTTGAGCGTTTTGGCATCCTTTTGGCCGGGAGGCGGCTCCATCTCGATGCGGATGACGGAACGTACGTTGCTGTCTTCGGTATTTCGCGAAACGGTGACTTCGTATTCGAATCCTTCGCGAATGATTTTTAGTTCCGCAGGCAGTTCCTTGCGCGATGAAGTCATCGAACGCAGTTTTATCGGCTGGGCGTTGGAATTGGTCAAGTGGACGGTTTTCTGCTTGTCCTTGTCGTCCTTTTTCCACAGCACCATCGTAGGTTCGGCGCGGTAGGCCTCGGGAATCTCGGCCGACAGAACAAGGTCCGTGCGCTTGCCGTCGCGGGTTTCGACCACCACATGCTTGCGCTGCTTCCCGGTGCGGCCCAGCAGGCTGAACCGAACCACCAGTTCGCCTTTTTCGCCGGGCGCATAACTGTGCTTAAACGGTTTTGCCGAAAGGCATCCGCAGCTAATCGCCACGTTGTCGATGAACGCCGTAGAATCCCCGGTATTGGTAAAATGGTAAACGGCCTCGGCAGAGGTCTGCGTGGGATGCACGTCCAGTGTTACCTCTTTCTGCTCCCATTCAATGTCGGCCGCCGCACTACCGGCCACCAGCACAACCGCAATCATCCACCGTATCATATGGCCTCCAGCAACCGGCGCAGGTGGAAACCAACCAGGCACACATCGTCCGCAAAGTGTTCGTCATTGGAGAGGCGATGGCCGCATCTTCCAGCTCCCGGAATATCCGACCCAGCGATTTTCCGGCCAACTCCTGCGCCGTTCCCAGCAACCGTTTTTCGCAGAACGGCTCGCCCTGCGCACTCTTTACCGTGAACAGTCCATCGGTAAAAAGCACGACCGAGTCGCCCGGTTGCAGACGGCAGGTCACGGTCCGGAACCTTGCATGCGGCTCGGCGGCCAACGCCGGTCCGCGCAGCACCAGGTTCTCGAACAGCCACTTGGCTGGCATGCCCTTCCTGAAAAGCAGCGGGATGGGATGTCCGGCGCAGGCCACATCCGCCACGCCGGTTTCCACATCCAGCACGAGATAGCAGGCCGTCACGTCCAATAGCAGCCGGTCGGTATGCAGCAGCGGATAAAGCTGTTCGTTGAGGCGCCCAAGGTAGGCCGAGGGATCGAAGGCCAACGGATTGATGTCCTGCATGATGCCCCGGATCAGGGCTGCGCCCAGGGCCGCCCGCGCCCCGGATCCGAGCACATCGCACAGCAGGATGGCGACCTGGGTCTTGGAGAGGCGCTTGACATGGCAATAATCCCCGCTCACCAGCGAGCACTTGTGGAAATGGTGCAGGAACTCGATGCAGCTGTCTTCCGGATCGACGCCTTCCGGGAAAATCGGGTAGTCGGAGAGGAAGAAGCTACGCTGCAGTTTGCCGGCCATCCGCGCATCCTCCTCCAGCATCTCCTTGATCATCCGCATCTGCTCGACCGAGCGCTGGTAGCGGAGCTCGGCCTCCTTGTGCGGGGTGATGTCGCGGGTGATCCCAAAGATTCCCACAATGTTTCCCAGGTCGTCGCGTAGCGGCACCTTGGTCGAGGAACACCACGACACATGCCCGTCGGACCAGGTTTCCTTTTCCTCGACCCCGATCAACGGGACGCCGGTTTGGAGGATCCGCTGTTCGTCTTCGTAGGCCTGCCGCGCATGCTCTTCGGAAAACAGGTCGAAATCGCTTTTCCCGATGCCCTCTTCGAGGGATTTCCACCCATGCTTGGCCGCATACGCCATGTTGAACATGGTCAGCCGCGACTGGGCATCCTTGAAGTAAATCACGTCCAGATGGGTTTCCAGCAACTGGTTAAGCAAATATCCTGCGTCTGGCAATTGGTCCATACAACCTATCTCTCAGCTGGAGGAAACGGTGGCCGGTCTATGCGCCCATGGGCCGCTTGAAATGCAGGCCGACCATGCAAACATCATCGTCCAGCTGTCCTTCTTCCGAAAAATGACACGCCTCGTTGGTTAACGACGAGAAGAGGTCGGCCAGCGAGGAGCCGGCCAACCGGCGCGCGGCCGTCAAGAGCCGCTCTTCCCCGTATTCCTCGCCATCGTTGCGCTCAACCTCGTATAATCCGTCGGTGTACATCACCACGGAGTCGCCGGGAAGCAGTTGCTTTTCAAAGGTCTCGTAGGATGCGTCTTCGAGAATGGCCAAGGCGCAACCGCGCAGCGATGGATCTTCCATCAACCATTCGGCCGTCTGGCCCTCGGCCTGCAGGTGCAACGGCACCGGGTGGCCGGCGTTGGCCATGCTCAGCTTGCCGGTTGCAGCATCAAACACCATGTAGCACGCGGAGGCAAAGAGCAGCATGTCCTCCTGTCGAAGCATCGGGAAAAGCAGGCTGTTCATCCGTTCCAGGAATTGGCCGGGCTCGGCCGCAATCGGCGACAACTCCTCGACGATCGCGCAGATCAACGCCGTCCCCAGCGCGGCCCGGACGCCATGCCCCATGACATCGCACAGGAAGATTCCCGACTGGGTATCCGACAGCCGCCGGATCGTACAGAAATCGCCGCTGACCATGCCGCTGGCGTTGTAGTAGTGGCTGAATTCCACGCAGCTATCCGCAGGCGCGACACCGGCGGGAAACTCGGGATAGGAACGCGGGAAAAATGTCTTCTGCAGCTCGGCCGCCATGCGGACATCCTCTTCCATGCTATCCTTGATGCGGCGGACCTGCTCGGCAAAATAGGCGGCCCGCAGCTCGGCCTCCTTGTGTTCCGTGATGTCGCGCGATACCCCGAAGGTTCCGATAATGTTTCCTTCCGCATCCTTCAGCGGCATCTTCGTGGTGGAGACCCAGGTAATGCGCCCGTCGGGCCAGGTTTCCTTCTCCTCGACTCCCACCAGCGGCTCCCCGGAGGAAATGATGCGCCGTTCGTCATCGTAGGCCTGCTGTGCATGGGCATGCGCAAACAGGTCGAAATCGGTTTTTCCCACCACGGTATCCGGCTCCAGCCCTGTCCAGTCGCAGAAGGCCTTGTTAACCATGATGAAGCGGGACTCGACATCCTTGAAATAGATGTTGTCCGTCATGTTTTCCATGAGGTTCTTCAGCAGGAATCGGGTATCGTGCAGATTGTCGGCCATGCGCTTCTCCTCTAAACCGCAACTATTGTTATTCCAACCCCCTTGGAGCATCAACGTAAAAGCGGATTTATCAACTCCCCATTTCTGCTGAACCTGTTAGATTCAACCGCATATGGAAGAGCGCATTAACCAACTCGAGAGTCTGGCCGCGTTGCAGGACCGCACCATCGCCGCACTCAATGCCGAGGTTTTCCGCCAGCAACAGGATATCCAACGGCTCCATAAGCGCATCGATGCGCTGGTCGAAAAGCTGGGCCGATTGGATAAACCGGCGGAGATTGCCCCGGACGAAAAACCGCCCCATTGGTAATTTGTTGCTATTGGGGCTAGCCCCACAGCGATAATCTGCTAAAAGCTTCGCCCCCAAATACCGAGGAAAAGAATGCAAAACAAGCAAACGAAAATCATCTGTACCATCGCGGGCAACAACTGCGAACCCGAATTCATCAAACAGCTTCACGACAACGGCATGAACGTGGCCCGCCTCAATACGGCGCACATCAGCACAGACGAAGCCGAAACCATCGTCGCCAACATCCGCTCCGTCTCGACCCACATCGGCATCCTGATTGACACCAAGGGGCCCGAGGTGCGCACCTGCGAGATGGACGAACCCCTGAAAATCGAAACCGGCGACATCCTGCAGATTTCCGACCGGTGCGTTCCCGATTTCGGCTTCAAGGTCAACTACGAGGACTTTGTGGAGGAAGTGCCCGCCGGTAGCGCCATTCTGATCGACGATGGCGAAATCCAACTCTCCATCACCGACAAGACCGACAAGACTCTGGTTTGCGTCGCCGAAAACGATGGCGTCATCAAGAACCGCAAGAGCATTAATGTACCCGGCATCAAACTCAATATGCCGGCCCTCACCGAAAAAGACGCCGAGTTCATCGACTGGGCAACGCGTTGCGACGGTATCGAGTTCATCGCCCATTCCTTTGTCCGCAACCGCGACGACGTCATGGCCGTGCAATCGCAACTCGACATGCGCAAGAGCTCCATCAAGATCATTGCCAAGATCGAAAACCGCGAAGGGGTAGACAACCTCGAAACGATTCTCGATGTCGCCCATTCCGTGATGATCGCCCGCGGTGACCTCGGCATCGAAATCCCGGCCGAAGAGGTGCCGGTCATCCAGAAGCACATGATAAAAACCTGCATCCGGCGAGTGAAACCGGTGATTACCGCCACCCAGATGCTCCACTCGATGATCGACAATCCACGCGCCACCCGCGCCGAGGTTTCCGATGTCGCCAACGCCATTTTCGACGGAACCGACGCCGTCATGCTCAGCGGCGAAACCGCCTACGGCAAGTATCCCATCGAGGCCTGCCAAACCATGGCGCGTATCGCCAAAAATGTGGAAGCGCAAAAACTTTCACTCAGCTACAAACTGCCAGTGCTGCAGCAGTC
>JBNLGU010000105.1:0-8479 GCA_050306215.1 Pontiella sp. | reverse complement strand
GAACCCGATGTACCAATAATGTCACCCTCGAGCTTTGAAAAGCCCACCGTCGCTTCGGGACCATTGCCCGTCTCGCTGCCGCCGACCGCGGCGCTGACCACGTAATAGTACCCGTCCCTGACGGACGAGACGGTATCGGTGTATGCGGGGGACATGATGCCGGTGGCGATGGTCGTGTAGGGACCACCACTGGTGGTCGAGCGTTTGACATTATAGCTGGTAGCACTGTCGTGCTCATTCCATTCGAGGCCGATCTGAATATCGGACAGAGCGACTGCCGTGGCCTCCAATGGTGTGAGTGGCCACCCCGGTGCCGTTACGTTGTCGAATGTGGCCTCGCACAGCTGCGAGTTGTTGTGGGCGGTGACGGCCAGACCGAGATATACAGAGGACGACATGGTCAGTGTCGCGGAGCCAAGCTGCGTCCAGGTGGTGCCGTTCGCAGAGCGGTATCCAGTAAACGTATCACCGCTGCGCACCAGCTTCACCCAGTACGGCGCGGCCAACCCACCCGCGGAGACGTTGGCGGTTCCGCCACCGGTACTTGAACGGGTTTGCCACGTCACACCGTTGCCCGGCGTTACGGCAACAAAGGCATTCACCGCATTGGCATCCAGACTCTCGCGAACCATGACACCGGCTTTCGCCCAGGGATCGCTGTATTGTACGGAGGCCACGCGGGTGACAATGGTAAAATCCCCGCTCTTGGTCACATAGACGAAGCGAAACGCATCCTCCGAATTCCAGACATCGTCTCCCGACCCGTTTATCGTGAATGTCCCGTTGGCGACACTCGCGCTGCCCGCCAGCCCCACCGTGCCGATATCCTGCGTCAGCCAGGGTGCAGGCACGCTGGAGGCCGGAGTTGCACTAACCAGAGCCGAATCGTCGCTCTCGCCGGCTTCATTGCTCAATGCCGAAACCACGTAGTAGTAGGTTGTGCGACCAGCCACGCCGGTATCGGTATAGTTCGTCCCGGCCACGTTGGCGATGGTCGTGTAGGGTCCGCCAAAGGAAGCGGCTCGTTTCACGTTGTAGCTTGTCGCGCCGGCCGAAGCCGCCCAGCTCAATGCGACCTGTTCGGTGCCCGGTCTAGCCGCCAGACCGGTCGGGGCTATCACAGCAACTGGCGCCCAGCCTGGAGCCGTCACGTGGTCAAAAGTTGCCGAGCAAAGGGTATAGTCGTTGTGGCTGGTGAGCGCCAAGCCAACATGCACGCTGGAGGCCATGGCGAGCGTCGTGCTGCCGGTCTGGCTCCAACTTGTTCCATCCAAAGAAACGTATCCGGTAAACGTATTGCCACTGCGCACCAGCTTGACCCAGTACGGCGCCGACGGCCCGGCCGTAGAACTGGAGCTGGTCGCCCCCCCGGCACTCGAACGGAACTGCCATGAAGCGCCATTACCCGGCGTGACGCCGATGAAAACGTTTTTAGCGTTGGCATCCAGACTCTCGCGGATCATCACGCCGGCCTTCGACCAGGAGCTGATATGGTCTTCCAGCGAAGCCACGCGGGCAACAATGGTGCAATCGCCCGTCGCGTCCACATGGACAAAACGGAAGGCATCGGACGACGCACCAATGTCCGCGCCGGACCCGATGAGCGAAAACACACCGTTGGTGAAATCTGCACTGCCCGCCAAGCCCACCGGGCCGACATCCTGCGCCAGCCAGGGCGAAAGCACATCAACCGATGGAATCACCATGGTCTGAGCTGAATTGGCGCCCTCGCCGCCAATGTTCAAAGCAGACACTGTATAGTAATAGGTTGTTCCACCGATCACTTCGGTATCGACATATTCCGTTCCCGGAATGTTCGCAACGGTAGTGTAAGGCCCACCGCTGGTCGTGGCCCTATTCACGTTGTAGCTGGTAGCGCCGGCAGAAGCCGTCCACTCCAGCATCGCCTGTTCGGTAGCGGGTGTTGCAGCCAAGGAGCCCGGTGCCGACGGAATTGAAACCGACGAAACGGGCCCGGTGCATTGCCACCAGTTGACGTTGAACAGGTAGCCGCTTCCCCCGGTAAACTTCAGATATACATCATGCACCCCGGTTGCACCACTGACCGTACAGGACCGGGTTGTCCACGTCTGCCAGCCACCGGTGCCCGCCACGGAGCACGTTCCCACCAGCGTCCCGGTCAGGCTGTCCAGACGGACCTCGATGTTTCCGCCACTGGTCGCCGACGCCACCCTGGCCTGAAAATTGATCGCGCCGGTGCCGAAATCGATATTGCGGTATACGGCGTAGTAGCCATTCTGGATCGATCCGATGTCCTGACCACCTTCGCTGCATGTTTCGCGCAAGGCTCCACCATATGGACCGTCGCGGTCCTCCGCCTCGATCTTTGAATAGGCGCTTTGAATGCGCATCGGATCGGAAATACCCGCTGCATCGGCCATCTGAAGAAAGTTCCACATGGCCGGCGTCCAGGTGCTGCCGCCATCGTGATTACCGCCTTTCACAGGAAGCCAGGCATGAGGAATCTCATTGGCCACGCAAAAATTATGAGTCGCTTCGCTGGTCCCGAAAAGACCGAGCCAGTCGGCATCCCCGCAGGAGATCAGCAGCAGCTTGAGCATTTCCTTCGCTTCGGCGCCGCCATCGGGAAACAGGGTGGCGTCGTCGGGTTTGCTGGGGGCCGCCGAGGATGGGCTGATATAGCGATACGTGTCCAGATTGCCCAATCCTTCCCTGAAAGCCATGCCACCGCCCCATGAAAATCCGTAAATCCCCCGATGTTCCGCACCGGGACGAACCGAATAGTTCGACTCCATATAGGGAATAATCACATTGGAGATCTCGCGGTGGACCAATCCAAAATCATGTTCAATATCCGCATAATCCGGTGCCACAATAATGACGGGCCTGATCTTTCCCTGACCGATCAGGTTGTCCGCCACCGTATTCGCGGTAGCCCCCCAGGGGGCCATGATGCTGTATCCGTCGGAATCGATACCATGAAAGGCGTATATCACGGAATATTCCTGCGCCGTTGTATACCCCGGCGGTGTGTAGACCTGCATGGTCCGGTTCGTCCCTGTCTCGGTCGAAAAGTAGCTGATCGACTGGACCTGTCCCGCCGGATATTGACCGCCTTGGTCGTATCCTGCCGGCGGCAGGACCGGAAAGGCCTGCCCCATCACCAACAACGGAATGGCAAAAAGCCCCGCCACAATCAAAGAACATTGCTTCATTCTAGTTTCCCCTTTTTTGGTTTTAAAAAATGCCTACTGTCGCTGGACATCCAGCTTGAAGTATTGGTTGGTCAGTGCACCATCAATCGGAATGCTGAACTCCAGATTCGTTCCTGTTCCCGCCTGACCAGCACCTACACGTTGCCAATCCGGAGCAAGAAGGCTATCGGTCGCTAGCATCCAATAGTCATGGCCCAGGATAGAGTTGGAGACGGTCAGGCTCATGTTAGTGCCACCGACGATCGCGTGGTCCGCAATAAAGTACTCGCCCGGCACAATTACCGCCGACGGCACGGCATTGGTTTCGTTCGAGCTTGCACTTTCGCCGCCGAGATTCACCGCACTGACCACGTAGTAGTAGCGCGTTCCGGCATTGAGCCCGGAGGCATCGCTATAGCTGGTCGCCACCACGTTGGAGGCAATGACAGCATACGCTTCGCCACTGGCGGTCGAGCGCTTCACGTTGTAGCCGTCCGCACCGGTCGATGCCGTCCACGAAAGATCCACCTGCGAGGCGGAAACCGGCGAAGCACCCAGCCCCGCCGGGGCAGCAGGCGGCAAAGTGGCCAGCGCTTCCACTTCCGTTCCATTCATGGCGTAGCTGTAGATCCGGAAATCATCGACCATACCGTCAAGGTATGCGTCGGCACCGTATTGCGACCGGCCAATCCAGTTCTGTGTCGTAGCGCCCAGATCCCCAGGTGTCAACGTGATCGACGAGCTCCCGACCTGGGCACCGTTCACATACAGCGTCCCCGTGGCTCCGTCAAGCGTCACAGCCACATGCGTCCAGGCGCCGACAGGCAAAGCTCCGGAGCCGTTGACAACCTGCTCGCCTCCGGCCCCGCCCGTCGTAATAGCAAACCGCAGTTGGCTGCTTACGCCGTTCCTCGGCGTCAGGAACATGTAGGTGGAAGTTCCCGAACCAAAGTCAAAAATCCGGTTCCAGTCTGTAATCGTATCCAGCTTCACCCAGAGTGCAACTGTGCAACCGGTCAGGCCATTGACTACGCCGGAAGGAAGAGCGACATGATCGTTCGCCCCATCGAGTTGGACAGCATTGCCCAATACGCCGGCCGTCCAAAGCGGACCATTGACAAGCGTACCGTTCCAACCGTAGCCCGAGGAGTCGGATGCCGTCGTGCCGGCACTTTCATCGAAAGCCAGATGGGCCCACAGACCTTCGGTCACAGTGAGTGCTCCGGCTTCCGAGCTGTTGGCACTTTCGCCTTCGGCATCAAGCGCGCTGACGACATAATAATACATTGTGTTGACCGCGAGGCCGGTATCGCTGTAGCTGGTCGCCGTTACACCGGTAGCAATGGTGGTGTAAGGTCCGCCACTGGTGGTCGAGCGCTTGACATTGTACCCGGTCACGTTGTCGAGTGCATTCCAGCTCAGATCGATCTGGCTGTCCGACACGGCCACTGCGCTCAAGCCACTCGGAACCGGTTCGACCGGAATAGTTGAATAGCCGTAGAATTCCACCTCGGCCACGTTTCCGTACCCCCCGTTCGGTGAAAGGTAGCGGACGTAGCGGAACGTCCCGGGATTATTGATCTCCACCGATGTAAACCCGCCCGATGCGGGTTGCGATGTGATCGTGTAGAGCGTGACCGCATCGCTGAAGTTGGCCAGGTTCGCGCCTTGAAAAATGCCGCCCACCATGCGCGATTCGAAACCCGAGCGCGGGCAATAGTTGATCTGTGTTATGACATTGCTTGCACCAACACCAAAGTCGAGTCCAGCCCATGCGCCATCACCATTTGGAGCATCGAAGAAGGTGCCCAGATCATTATCAAAGACCTTGTCGATCGTATTGCCGGAGTCGCCCCATGAACCTGCGGTGCCAATGATGGCGCCCGTTAGCTTAGGATAGCCCAATACAGCTTCGGCGCTGTCGAGGCTTTCCGTGCTGCCGGCGACTGCACTGACGACATAGTAGTATTGAACACCGGTTGACAGTCCGGCATCGAGGTAGTTGGTGGAAGTGACACCGGATGCGATCGTGGTGTACGGTCCGCCGCTTGTGGTGGAACGCTTGACGGTGTAGCTCGTCGCACCACTGACCGCCTCCCAGCTTATATCCGCCATGTCGGCCCCCGACAAAACCGCAATCAGTCCCGATGGAAATGCTGGGGTGGATGGCGATACCACCGCCCATTTCTGCTCGGCGGCTCCCGAGTAGACCACGTCTTCCAACAGCGGTGCATCCGCCACCGAAGGTTGGAAGCATTTGCCGCCGCCGGCGGAAAATACCTGGTAGAACCCATCGCCCGTCGACATGATAATGAAGCAGCGGTCGCCACTGGCCCCCCACCAGGGGCCCAGATGCAGAGGACCGCCAAACGTGGTCCAGCTGTCGCCGGCGCCAACAGAAGTAATCTTGTACTGGCCGCCACCGATGTTCTGCAGCGTCCATTGCTCATCTGCAGCGCCCGTGTAATCTCCGACCACAACATTGTTGTCGACATCAACATCCATCGCCTGGACCGTCTTGGCATTCAGGAACTTGTAGGTGCCGTTGGCAATCGGTCCCGTAGACTGAACGGAAAGCTCGATCCAGTTCAGGTTGAACCCGCCCTCCAAAACGTTGATGCGCAGGATCTGCTGACCGGGGCGCAGGAACACGCTCCTGGTAACCGTCGTCCAGGACTGGTCACCCGCGGTAGCAGGCAGGGTCCAGTCTCCCGAGATATCCTCACCGTACGCAAGCACCTGCACACTGCCGCCGCTTGCGCCCGCCACGCGCAGGCGCAGGTTGTACATCCCCGCTGCGCTCACCTTGGCCGTATACTCCAGCCATTCGCCGGCCTCTGTCGAAGTCACGTTATACCCGCCGCCCGTGTCCGACGCCGCTTCGATATCCACGCCTTCCCCGGTTCGATACTGTCCCCCGCTGTTCGAGGTGTCCAGATCGTGATAAGCCACACCCTCTCCGCCATTGTCAAAGTCTTCGGCCTGGATGCGCAGGGTGCCGCTCAAGGTGTTGTTTACATAGCCGGGCGTCGTCCATGGATATCCGCCGTTTTCGAAAACGCTGCGCGCAACCGGCCAGGTGCCGTAATCCGGCGTCCAGGACAGCCCGGAATTATTCACCCGGTCCACATAGGCCGCCGGCGTCGTGATTTTATCGGATACGCCCCAGGGCGGAACACACTGGAAGGTGAGCCACGACACGTTCATGCGCTCCAGGTTCGCCACGGCCTCGACATCCAGGCCCCCGTTCTCGCCGCCCCATGTGCCGGCGGCGAACTCGGTCATGAAACAGGGATACCCTGCGGCAATGATATTGGCCACGGCAATTGCGTTGGCATCCGCGCCCGCATAGCCATGGAATCCAACCGCCTCATTGGTCCACACCACGTCGGCGGAACCGAACACAGCCGTGTTGAAGGCATGGATATCTGTCAAGGCGGCATCCGCACCGCCAGTATCCCCCAGCACCGCGTAGGTGAAAAGCAACACCGGCGTGTCCGGTGCATTCGCCCGGATGGTATTGTAGGCATCGATCTCCATATCGACCGCCCCGGTGGGCGTGGCGCTCGGCGAAGAATAGGGAGGCCCCCAGGCGACCGGTTCGTTCTGGACTTCAAAAACGACATGCGTTTCATCGGCGTAGCGGGCGGCGTAGAAAGCCCAGAAGTCGTGAACCCACTGGGCGTTGTAGTTACCGTTGTTCGCCCCGTTGCCAATGGTCATAACCAGGTACATGCCCGCATCCCGCGTATACTGAACAATCTTGTCCACCTCGGTCGCATTGTAGCCCGGTGCCGTGCTGCCTGCATCGGGATAGTTTCCATCGAAGACCTCGGCGTACAGATGCACCGCGTTGAATCCCATGTTGGTCATGGCCGCAATCTCCGCTTCGGGCACCGCCGACGTCCATTCCGTGGAGGTGAAGGGGCCGCGCAACAACTGGCCGTTGTCGGCCACAAACGTCGTGCGTTCCGCATTGAGGTGCGGCCGGCCCCGTGCAACGCCATAGGCTGCAGGTGCAAACATGACCTGCAACACAAGCAACGCGAGCAGGGACAACGTGAAAAAAGACAACCTGCCACAATCTCTTTCAAGCGGAATGGATTTCATTAATCTTCTACCTCTTTTGTTCAGAATCCAACGACATGCAATCCGGGTCTGCGCACTCCCTTACCGTCCCCTTAGCGACGGTAAGTCCACCCGAAATAAACTATGAACCATTTTCTAGCGTTGCATCCCGATACCGGGTTGGACAATGGGCGTTTTTGAAAGGAAAATACGGATTCATGAAACCGTTCTGCCAGATTAACACGGCACAGGACGACCATGCATAGCTATTCGTAACAATGCCCCGGCCCGCTGAAGCAGTCCTCCGAAGTATCCGCCCACCGCCCCGGCTCCAAAGATTGCAAAATTCTTCATGCCGAAAACCCTGCCATACCCAAACTGGTTGATCAAATTTCCACCGCGGATGGTCGTCAGTCCGATGTTCATAGTCACCGTCCCCACAGAACATCTCCTGCATTTGACATTCCCGAGAGGTAGCAGTATTCTATCCCACTGCAATGGAGGGGTTCATGGTGGCGAGGGAGAAGAAGCTGGTATTGATCATCGACGACGAGGCAAACGACAGGTACTTGCTGAGCGTCATGCTCAACGACGGGGGCTATGAGGTGATCGAGGCGTCCAATGGAGCGGACGGACTGAAGTTGTTTCGGGAACAACATCCTGACCTCGTTATCGTCGATTTGCGCATGCCGGGAATGGATGGACTGGAGGTGCTTGCCGAGATATCCGGGGAGCAGAGCAACACGCCGGTCATCGTCGTTTCCGGCTCCGAACGCATCGACGACGCCATCCAGGCCATTCGCCTCGGGGCATCGGACTACCTGCTCAAGCCGATCAACGAACCTTCGGGCCTGTACCATACGTTGAGCAAGAATCTTGAGCGCGTTGCGTTGATCAAGCAGAACGAACGCTTTCGGAAAAACCTCGAGGCCCAGCTTCAAAAAATCTACGAGGACGACGAGGCAGGTCGCAAGATTCAAAACCGGCTGCTCCCTTCCCCCGAGCGGCAATACGGCGAATACACCCTGCGGCAATCCATTCTACCCTCGATGGCCCTTAGCGGCGATTTTCTGGACTATTTCAGCATCAACGACAACCAGTTTGCGTTCTACGCCGCCGACGTCGCCGGGCATGGTGTTTCTTCAGCCCTGGTTACCGTGTTGGTCAAAAGTTTCATGGTGAAGTTCCGCGACAGCTATGTTTCCAACAAAGACAAAACCATTCTCGACCCGGCG
>JBNLGU010000104.1:0-8539 GCA_050306215.1 Pontiella sp. | reverse complement strand
GAATTCAGAATCATGCAGTCCGGCATCTGCCGAATCAAAACTACCGATCTTCGATTCACATCCGTTCTCTTACTATAGGTATTCGGAGTTTTTCCGGATCTGTGACCTCCTTACTTAAATTCCTTATTTCTGGAACGATTGGATGTGCTCCACATAAGCCGTCGGGCCGCCTTTCCGGTATCCTGTTCGGCCCACTACTTTGCCGGTGACATTCAAAAGCAGAACGGTCGGGAAGCCTTCCACGCCGTAGTATTCCGCAAGCGCCTTGTTTTGCTGCTTCACGGAATCGGTCTGCGGTTTGCTGTTGGGGAAATCGGCAAGAAACAACACCAAGTGCTCCTTGGCATAGACCTGGAATTCCGGTTGGGAGAGCACTTCCTGATCCAGCTTCATGCACCAACCGCACCAGTCGGAGCCGGCAAAGTCGGCTAGAATCGGGACGTTGCGTTCGGCGGCGGCCGCCTTGGCCTTTTCAAAGTCGGTGAACCAGTTGCTCTGTTCCGCATGCAGATTTGACGCCCCCAGCAGGAACAGGATGTACAAGGCAATTTTCTTTTTCATGAACCACTCCTTTATTAACTGTTCGACCGGATTCATTCCCGGTTTGAACAGTAGTCGGAGCAGTTCAGGATTCCTTACAGATTTTTTTTCGGCTCGTCATCGACCTGATCGGCCAACGCACGCTTGATGCGGTCGGCGGTGTCGGATGGAAGCGTACTGCCGGCCGGTCCATCCTCTGCAAGCCATTGGTTGTAGCCAGTGAGGATCTGTCGCAGGAAAATCAGCTGTTTTTGGTAGGCACGGCACATGGTGCACATCATGAGATGGATGCGCACACCAACCCGTTTCGGGAAGGGCAGGCGCTCCTCCAGTGAATCCGATACCAATTTGGAAACTTCTTTGCAGCTCAGCATGATCAGGCCTTTCCGTTCTCGGCAGTAAACCAGTTGTGCTCCAGGCATTGCCGCAAAGCCAGCCTCGCCCGGTGCAGCAGTACCCATAGGTTGGTCGATGTAATGCCGAAAAGCTTACACACTTCCTCCGAGATTTGGTCTTCGAGCTCCCGCAGCACAAACACCTCCCGTTGCTTTTTGGGTAAATGCCCAAGGCAGGTATGCAGCACGCTGAAGAATTCCTTTTGCTGGAGAATTTTCGAGGGGTTCACCTGCCAGTCTGACGGGCCGGTCTTCCAGCGGCCCCGTGCGTCGAAGAAGCGCTCTTCGGCCGGATGCTGCTCATCAATCCACTCCTGCATGGGAAGTTCGCGTGTTTCCTTGCGAACCAGATCCACAATCTTGTGCTTGAGGATTCCGATCAACCAGGTGCGCACGGGTGAGCTCCCTTTATAGTAGTCGCGGGAATCGAAGGCGGCCAGAAAAGTTTCCTGCACCACATCCTCCGCCGTGGTGGGATTGTTCAACCGGCTCAGCGCATAGCGGTACAGCGCATCGCCGTGATCATCCACCCACGTTTCCGCTGGGGGCAGTTTATGCGGACTGTTCACTCTCATGAATGGGTTCTCCTGATGTTTCCATGAAACTGCATGTTGCCCTTGTGAAGGGTTCCATTCAATACCGTATTCCTTTCGCGCGAAGGAAACTGGACCGGCCTGTCGTTGTGCAAGCGCTGGGGTTGGGTTGCTGCTGCGGTATATCATATTCAGAAAAGAGGAGTTGAATCGGACGTGGTTTGCGGCTACAACTCTTGCACTTCCTAGAGCGGGAGTAATTCAGTGGTAGAATGCTAGCTTCCCAAGCTGGACGTCGTGGGTTCGAGTCCCATCTCCCGCTCCATCTTTTCCTTCGCGGGGGTGTTGCCGCGGTGGGCATTGAAACTAAAAAGCGGGAACCGGGGGCCGATGGACGCATGCAGCAACGAAGTTGAAACCGTGGAGCCATCCTGTCCTGCATTGCCCCACCGTTCTCCGTGGGGATTTTGGTCAACCACAGGCCTTTCCCTCGGCATAGGGGTTGCGACGTTGGTTGTGCAGATCGTTTTTGCCATTGTATGGGCCGTCGCCTATGTGGTGCTGGGCAATCGCGAGGCGTTGGATAGCCTTGACCAAAACGGTACTTTTCTACTGGCGTGCACCATGGTTTCATACCCGGTAACGCTCGGTTTGACGATCCTGTTTATCAAGGTCCGCAAGTGCGATTCCCTTGCCGGCTACCTGGCCATCGAAAGAGTAAGCGTAAGGATGGTTCTGCCATGGTTGTTTGGCTTGCTTGGCTACCTTGCGCTGTCGGGGGCAATCTCCGAATGGTTTGATATACCGATACCCTCCAGCATGGTTGAGCTAGGCAGGTCGTCCAATGTGTGGTTTATGGCCGTCGTCCTGATTGTCGCGGCCCCCATTGTGGAGGAGCTGTTTTTCCGGGGCTTCGTGTTTAAGGGCCTTGCCTGCTCGCGGCTGGGTGCCATCGGTGCGATCCTGGTGACTTCGCTGGCATGGGTTTCCCTGCATGCATTCCAGTATTCCTGGCGCGAGTGTGCAGCTCTGTTTATCCTGGGCCTGATCCTCGGGGCTGCGCGGCTGAAAACGGGCTCGGTTCTTGTTCCGATATTCCTTCATGTGGTTAACAACGGCCTTGCCTTGGTATCGCTCATGGTGGCGATACAGACGGGCGCGGTATAACGCTGCGAAGCCGCCTTCTCCCGTAAACGGGCCGGCCACCGCTATCCGTTGCGGGGATTTACCCAGATTTCGTCGGCGTGGCCGGCTAAACGCGCAGCATGGCGGGCGAGGACGAAGAGGGTATCGGAGAGTCGGTTGAAGTAGGCGAGCAGCACGGGATTGACTTCCATGCTTGCGCGCAGAGCAACCAGTCGCCGTTCGACCTTGCGCGAGGCCGTGCGCGCCAGATGCAGGTGGGCGGACGCCTTGCCACCGGCCGGCAGGATGAAATTGGTCAAGGCGGGCAGCTTTTCTTCAAGTTCGTCGATCAGCTTTTCCATCGCGGTAATGTCGTCTGCAGAAATGACCGGAAGCCGTGTGTCGTGCTTGACATTGGTCACTTCCGAGCCGGCCACGATCAATTGACTCTGGAATGCCTTCAACACTTCGTCCAGCTGCCCATCATCGACATAGCTTCGCGCCAGCCCGATCAACGAATTGCATTCGTCGATGGTGCCGTTCACCTCGATCAGCGGATCGTCTTTCGGCACCCGCGTACCGTCAAATCGTCCCGTTTCCCCTTTGTCGCCCGTTTTTGTGAATATCTTCGGCATCGGAAATCTCCTGTTGAATTCTGATATTGTATCGATGTCGCGGAGCAAGGCGAGTGCGTTGTGGGGGGAAACTATTATCTATCCAGCCAATCTTTTTTTGCATTTCATTGAACTTTCGGGGCTGTCAGATGCACTTATAGGTAAACAACACGGCGATGGGCTGTGGGTGTCGGGGAAATTATGGGGCAGACGTTAAAAAAAATTGAGACCCTCTATCAGGCGGAAGGCGCGGCACTTCTGCGGTACATCCGACGTTGCGGAGGCGGAGGTGCTTCCGAGGATTTGCTCCATGAAACCTTTGTTCAGTTGTTGAAAAAGCCGGAGGGATTGCGCGATGCCCGTTCGCCGAAGGCTTGGTTGTACGGCATTGCCCGTCGCATTGTGCTGGGATTTGTGCGGAATCAGTCGCGGGTTGTTGAACTAGTCGTTGATCCGCCGTCGCCGTCCATGCCCGCAGAGGATGACCGAATCCGAATGCTGAAGACGGCCATGGATCGGCTGCCCCGGCATCAACGGGAGGTTCTGGAGCTGAGACTGGATGCAGAATTGTCCTACAGCGAAATTGCCGATGCGCTGGATATTCCGGTGGGGACGGTCCGTTCCCGTTTGCATCACGCGGTGCATTCGTTGCGCTCCGCTATTACAGGAAAGGAGATTAACTATGGATAAGGAAACTCTTGATCGCCTAATGATCGATCGTGCGGTTGGCGCGCTGGACGCTGATGTAGAAACCCTGCTGGATACTTATCTGGAGCAGGCTGGGGTGTCGGCTGAACAGTATTCCTCGACATGCGAGGTAATCCGGTTATCCAAAGACCTGCTCAAGACAGAGGGAGAGTCTGTGTTGCCCGCATTCCGGGGTCCGAAGTCCGTTCGCAACCGGCAGCGGCAGTTTGTTATTCTGCAAACTACAGGTATTGCCGCCATGCTGCTGATCGGTTTTTTTATTGGCAGGGGACGTGTGGCGGATAATGAGCCGGTCTTGAAGTGCCCCGTTGTTGTATCTGTTGCAAGCGCCCCGTCCGATTCCGATTCCGGCATCTGGTCGATCAATCGTTTTCGCAAGCTTTCAACGTCTCACCGGCGATCAACCTGGAAATGGACTTCGCCCGTACGTCAACCCGAACCTGTAAATCCAGGAGAACTACTATGAAGAAACGAATGAATTTTATTGCCGGTTTGGCTACCATATTGATGCTTTCCGGCTGCCTTCCAGAACAGAAGGTGATTTGGTCGCCTGATGGAAAGCAGGCGGTGGTATTGGCAGAGGAGGGAGCTCTGTACCTGTGTGATCCGGATGGTACGCTTTCGGAACAACTGCTGGATGGCGTCCTCCGAGTAGCGTGGTTTAGCGATTCTTCCGGCTTCGTGATGGCGAAAATGGAGGAATTCACGAAGTGGGAGCAAGTGGATGGTTTGCTTGCTCTAACGGAACGGGCAGAACTGGTGGCGTTGGCGAATAAGCTCCATGAAGTCTATTTGGAGAATAACGAGTTAATGTCTGCGATTGAAACAGTGCTGGATCCGGTTAATCTCTCCGATGCGCAGAAAGATTTAATGAGGTTGTATTTCAAAGAACACTATCCCGATCTCGTGATTAAGGAGAAGCTGGAAGAAGAAAAGCCATTTTCGGCGTTAGTGACTGTGATTGAAACCGCTAAACTCGAGGATGGAACGCTCCAGTTAAAGCGTAGAATTGCAGCAACGCCTTTTTGTGTGTGGGATCTAAGGGTTGCTCCAAACGATCTTGCGGTAGCATACACCAGCGGAGAGGTGTTTGAAGATGATGCGGCGCCGTCGAACCTGTTCCTTGCTTCGCTGGATGAAACGCCGGGTGTACGACGGATTGCCACGAATGTGGCCCTGTTCCCGGATTGGTCGGCCGATGGACAGTATCTGGTGTATGCAGAAGCCTCCGGTGCAATTGATCGGGACGAGCTGCAACTGGGTTCCATCGCCCGTCGCAAGGTGGCGGATGAAACAGGGTGTTTGTTTAAAAATGTGGGTGAACGGGAAGATTTAGCGGGTATTGTTATGCACGAACTTACCCGTGTGCGCACGTTGCCGGATGGAGGCATTGTATTTGCGGCAATGGAAACTCAGTTGCCGGCAACCGCAGGAGATATGCCGGAATACATGAATCTGTTTAAAGTCGATCCAGCGAAGCAGGCCATAGTCAGCCGTTTGCTGCCGCGCTCAGTAGAGACCTGTCTTGGCGATAGCAGCATGCTGTTCGAGCTCAGCCCGGACGGGCGGAAAATAGCGTTTCTTGATGCAGAGGAGCGAACGGTTGTCGTGAACATTGCCACTGGAAGTCTGCTGCATGTCCCCGATTCCGATTCGGAAAATGTCCTGCCAAGCTGGAGGGGCGACGATGAGCTGGTGTCTGTTTGCAACTTTCCCAATGAAGATGGGACGAAGCGAACGGCCGTGGTTCTTTTTTCGGATACGCGTGATCCCAAAATCATTGTAATAAGTGGGGCCTGGCCGGAAGAGGTCATGAAGGGACTTTAGGGGATTAGTCAAACAAGTTTATTTAACAGGTCTCTCATTGAAAGGTTGATAGCGTGCTATCAACCTTTCAAGTTTCAGACGCTAAGGCCTTGAATAAATTTGCGGAGGACCTGTTCGGGGACTTTTCGATAGTTGCGGTGGCCTTCCTTGCGGAAGAAGGAACCGAGCTCGGCCTTGGTGACGGTGAAATCTGCTTTCTTGAATACGGCGAGGACGTCGACTTCCTTCAGATTGAGCGCGATGCGCAGTTTCTTAAGGATTTCGTTGTTGGGCAGGAAGTCGAGCGGTTCGGGAATGGAGCCGGAAGGGTGGGGGCCGCGTTTGTCGATGATGAGGCCGTCGAGGAATCGGCAGAGCAGGGCATGGGAGAGTTCGACGTAGCCCTCCTCGTCTTCGCGCTTGAGCCAGGCGACGACTTCCTCGGTTGTTGTTTTGCGACCGGTGAGGGCTATGGTTTTCGCGACCTTGGCATCGCTGATGTTCAGGGCGTAGCGCAACCGGCTCAGGGTATCGTTAGTGGTCATAATCGCTTCCAATGGTTAAAACGCATATTAAAACACGAAGTCACTAAGAACTCGAAGTGCTTTTGTCTACGGATTGTTTAGTGTGCTTGCTGCCTTGAGCAAACCTGCGAACGGGGGTTCATTCGCTATCATCTTTTTGGCGGCGGGCCTTGCGGATGAGGTTCATGGCTTTGAAGCTGATGAGTTTCCGGGGTTCTTCGTCCCAGAGATGGATACGGAGCGATTTGAGACTCTTGCGCACGCCCAGCGGTGGGATGTGCTGGAGTTTCTGGATTTCGTCGTGGCAGGCCTGCAGGTTGTAGTTGGGGATCGATGGATTCAAATGGTGTATGTGGTGGAGTCCAATATTTCCGGTAAACCACTGGGCAATCTTCGGCAGCTTGTAGTAGGAGCTTCCTTCCATTGCCGCCTTAAAGGAATCGCGTACATCGTTGCGCGCCCAGTAGACCTCCTCGTATTGATGCTGCACATAGAACAGCCAGAGCCCGAGGGTGGCGGCAAAGATGGTGATGGGCAGCTGGATCAGCAGATAGGTTTTGTTTCCGGTGGTGGCTCCAGCCAGCAGCAGCAACAATAACAACGCCAGATTGGTGATATAGACGCTAAGCCTTCCGTGGTGCTGGATTTCTTTTTGCGAAAACCGCTGGAAAACCAGAAATACATAGGCGGGGCCGATACCGAACATGAAGAGCAGGGTGTTGGTGATCTGCTAGGCGGCCTTTCTCTGGCTCGGCGTGGTAAAATTAAGAATAACCTTGTTCAGCGTTTGTCTTGTTACCGGTTCTTCTGGGATTTCGTCATTCATGCTGCCTGCCTTGCCATTCCATCATGCGTTCGAAAGAGTGCTTAAGCAAACGCGTTTTCGTGTCTGACTAAGAAGCCTGTCGCAGGAATGCAGAATGGCGAGTTAATAATAGGACCGGAGTCGTTTCATTGCATGGTTTCTGGTCTGATGCTTTTGGCTCATTATTCTTTTTCGCTTTGCCTTATACGGGGTTTCCGCTTAACTCCGGGGCTTTCCATAAACCGATAATTTTAACCAAAAAATGCACTATGTTTGAAAATTTATCCACTGCACTGCAGAAGACATTCAAAAACCTGCGCGGCTACGGCAAGCTGACGGAAAAGAACGTCAAGGACGCATTGCGCGAGGTCCGGCTGGCGCTGCTGGAGGCGGACGTCAACTTCAAGGTGGCGCGCGACTTCGTCAAAAAGGTGCAGGACAAGTGCCTCGGGGAAGAGGTGCTCAACAGCGTTACCCCCGGTCAACAGGTAGTCAAGTTTGTCAGCGACGAGCTGGTTGCCCTGTTCGGCGGTGCGCATGAAGAGTTCGACCTGAAGGCCAGACCCGCGTCGGTGATGGTGATGGGCCTGCACGGTTCCGGTAAAACGACGTCGGCCGGCAAGCTGGCCTTTCGCTGGAAAAAAGGCAATCGCCGCGTACTGCTGGTGGCTTGCGACATCCGGCGCCCGGCCGCTGCGGAACAACTCTCGATTTTGGCGGGGCAGGTGGGATGCGATATCATCAAACCCAACCCCGGCGAAACCGTCCCGCAGCTGGGCAAACGCGCCGCCAAGGAGGCCATTGTCGGCAAATACGATATCGTGATCTACGATACCGGCGGGCGTTTCCAGATCGACGACGAATTGGTCCAGGAACTTGTGGCATTCGAAGCCGAAACCCAGCCGATGAACAAGGTGCTGGTACTCGATGCCGCAATCGGCCAGGAATCGGTCCATGTGGCGGAGACCTTCAAGGAAGCCGTTGGGTTGACCGGGCTGATCCTGACCAAGCTCGACGGCGATGCGCGGGGTGGGGCGGCGCTTTCGGTCCATGCCGTGACCGGTTGCCCGATCCTGATGACCGGCGTTGGCGAAAAGATGGACGACCTGCAGCCGTTCTATCCCGACCGGATGGCATCGCGCATTCTCGGGATGGGCGATGTCGTCAGCTTTGTGGAAAAGGCGCAGGAGATGGTGGATCAGGACGAGGCGCTGAAAATGCAGGAAAAACTGGCCAAGAACCAGTTGAACCTGGAGGACTTTCTCGGTCAGATCCAGATGATGAAGAAAATGGGACCGATCACCAACATGCTCGATGCCCTTCCGGGGAATGCCCTGAAAATGGATGCCAAGCAGAAAGAGGCGGTGGCGAGCGCATCCGAGCTTGAAATGAAACGATTCGAGTCGATTATCCAGAGCATGACCGCCTGGGAACGCCGAAACCCCAAATCCATTGACCGAAGCCGCCGGTTGCGCATCGCGAAGGGCTG
>JBNLGU010000103.1:0-8740 GCA_050306215.1 Pontiella sp. | reverse complement strand
CCATCCTGATCCTCCCGATGATGGCGGCCATCGCGATTCCCTCCTTCCAGAAGGCCCGGTCAAGCGCCATGGAAATGGCCTGCGAAAACAACTGCCGGATCATCGATGCCGCCAAGGCGGAGTGCGCCATGGAACACGGGCTGCCCGACGGGAGCCCGGTGCTTGAATCAAGCCTGGCACCCTACATCAAGGGGGACTTCAGCCAACTGAACTGCCCCGCCGGTGGTGCGATCGAGATCAATCCGATCGGTGTTGATCCCGAATGTTCAATCCATTCCGGCATGGAATAGACCCGTTCGCGGACTAATGGCAGGCGTGGCCCTTGCAGCCGGATTAAGCATCCAGCTTGATCAGCTCGCCTGCCATGAAGGCTCCCATGGCCTCCACAACCGTATGGCCGGCCAAGGAAAACACCTTGATGCCCTGTGACGCTCCACGGAGTGAACGGCATCTTGGTCATATCGCGTAAACCACGGTGCACTACTAAAGTGCGCGCAGACCTCCGCGCTAACGGCCCCGCCCGATAGGGTGGGTATGCCCGAAGAAAGCGATCAGCCACACAAAGGAAAACAAAAGGGCCGGTTTTCCGACCCGTTGTTGCTCAGATTCGGGCCGGATTAGCAATCCGGGCCGGGGGCATTTATTTCTTCGCGCACATGTCGCATGTGCAGCCGGCCGGATGCTGGCTGGCGCTCATGCTGCATTGTTCACATGCGCAGCCATCCGGATGTTTCATACACGATGTGCATTTGCAGCCGGCCATCGTCATGGCGACGGCGGTCATTGCAACGAGCCCCAGTAATCCCGATTTCTTTTTCATTTCGACTTTCTCCTTCCGCGTTTTTTCTTTCTATTCGGGAACCTGCGGAATATGTGACCGGGAAATGAGTACGCTTTTTGAATGGCGCTCTCCGGCTAGTTGAATAAGCCGGAAACCAGGCCGGTCCCCATCTCCTCCAGCCCCTTCATCTGCTTGGTGGATTCGAGCAGATCGGAGAGCGAGAGCAACTCTTCGAGAAGGATCATCCGGGCGACATACTGGCTGGATACCGGCACGTTGAGCTGCAGCTTGTTGTTGTCCTGGATGAGCGTGAAGGCGATGTCGTCCTTCAACACGCGGTAGGTGGGCTGTTCCGTATGCAGGTTGTGCACAAAGAACTCCTCCACCTGCAACGCATGGATAAAGCGGTGCAGCAAAAACTCGGCGACATCGTGCGACGGGAAATCGAGTTCAATGACTTCTATGTTCTCGCTGACCCCCGGCATGGCCTTGCGAATGCCCGAGCCGCCCTCGAACGACTTGACCAACAGCGGGGGCGCCAACATGGTGGTGATGACGGTCATCATAATGGCGACACCGAACACCCCTTGGTCAATGATTCCGGCGGCCAAGCCGATGCCGGCAACGATCAATGCCACTTCGCCGCGCGGCAGCATGCCGAGCCCGATCCGCAACGAACCACGTATGTTAAAGCGCATGAGCCAAGCCGGCAGACCGCATCCGACCACCTTGGCGAAAATGGCCAGCAGGGAATAGACGGCACCAAAGGCCAGTACGGGCTTCATGGCGGCAAAGTCGACCATCATGCCCATCACGCAGAAAAAGATCGGAACCATCAGGTTGTAAACCCCTTGCAGATGGTTCTCGATTTCGTGGGCGAGGTCCGTGCGGGAAAGCGCCAACCCCATGATGTACGCACCGATAATCATCGCCAAGCCCGCCATTTCCGCTAGGCCGGCCAGCAACAGGGCCAGTCCGAAACAGGTGGCCACCATGATCTCGCGCGAACGAAACTGCTTGATCGCGGCCGTGATCTTGCGGGCAAAGGCCAGTCCCAGCGCCGTGACGACGACGAAAAATCCAATGGCCTTGAGCGCGATGAAACCGATATTGGCCCAGTTGACTTCGCCGCCTTCCATGCTGACCTTGGCCATCCCCATTACGATGGCTAGCGTCACAATGCCCAGCACGTCGTCGAAAACGGCACCGGCAAGAATGGTTACGCCTTCCGGCGATGCCATTTTCCGTTTTTCCGCCAGAATACGGGCCGTGATACCGACCGAAGTCGCTACGGAAATCACGCCCAGAAACAGCGCTGCCGGATCCATGAAGGAATGAATGCCGTTGCCCGGCCACAACACGGCGCAAAGATCTCCTAGGATAAAGGCAAACAGCAGCCCGCCAAGGCCCACGAACGACCCCACCACGGAGTAGCGTAAAAAGGCGGCCAGATCGGTCTCCAGCCCGGCGAGAAAGAGCAGGATAATGGAAGCCAGCGTCGCGATGCCGTACAGCTCGGCCGAAGCCGCCAACCCGTCATGCTCGGCAAAGAGAATCCCGATACTCGGGAACTCAATCATACCGCCGAGCGCGTAGGGGCCGATCAGCATGCCCGAGGCCAGCTCGCCCAGCACGGTCGGCATTTTCAGGAAGCGCTGGAACAGGTAGCCCCCCATCTTGGCGGAAATAATGATGATGGCCAGTTGCAGGATCAGCAACATCATCAAATGGGTGATGCCGTGTCCGGAGGCCTCGGTCAAATCAACCGTTGTTGCACCTACCTGATGAACCGCGTTGGTAACCGCCCCTGTTAGCTCCTGCATGATGCCCTATTTCCCCGTTAGCTGTTCATAAATCTCCGCATGGGTGCGGGCGGCCAGCAACCGGTCCCGTTCGGCGGGCTGGCTGACCAGCCGGCTGACCTCGGCCAGGAACTGCATATGCGGGCCCGCGCGTTTTTCGGGTGAAAGCGTCATGATGAAGATGTTGCAGGGCAGGCCATCCATCGAGTCAAAGTTGACGCCCTGCTTCTGGATCCCCACGGCCGCTACAAGTGATTTGACCACATCCGTCTTTCCGTGCGGTATGGCCACCCCGTTCTGCATGCCGGTCGACATCTTGGCCTCCCGGTCCATCACGGCCTGACGAACCCCCTCCGGATCGGTGATTTTCCCCGCGGCAACCAGCCGGTCGATCATTTCCGCAATAACCCCCTCCTTGGTGGTTGCCTTGAGATCGACCCAAACCGCATCCGGTGTAAGTACTTTCTTCAGGTTCATCGATAACACGTCCCCAGTTTAAAATGAACTACCCGATTTTGGTCGGACGCCCCAGCGAGGTCAACAGTTTTCTCCAACTCGAAAGGCTTGCGAAATGCAGGCGATGGCCGGGCCACCCGACGGACTAGTATTTTTTACTATTTTTAGGTCAACACTTTGCGATTCTTTTCCTCGCACCGCCACACCCCTTCATGTACAAAAAAGGACTGCATGAAGTTGAATGCGGTTAACCGACCGGCAACAGGGGCTCTATTTTGTCAGGCACGAAGGAAAACATGTACCAGATCAAACAAAGCGACAACAACCTGATCGTGTCGTTTCTGGGCGACTTCGACTATAGCATACTCAAGCAGGTCATCTACAGCGAGCTGGTCATGCCCGAGTTCCGCCGGATGAACGACATCTGGGTGGTCGGCAAACATCGTGCGCAGATTCGCCTGGGCGAGATCCAAACCATTGTGGATGACTTCAGCCACCTCTGCCCACCGGATACCTGCAACAAGAAACTGGCGATCGTGGCCGAGCCCGGACTCACCTCCGCCATTCTGGAGTTGCTGGCCGACGGTCTGGACAAGAACCTTCCGCTCTCCTGCCGGATTTTCAGTTCGATCGATGAAGCCTCGGAGTGGGTCGGCGTAGAAGCGAACTACGTGGCCTAGGAACGGCACCGGCCGGCGGCCTATTCCTCGTCCTTTCCCATGGATCCATGGGTCTTCCATTCATCGATCCGGGTAAGAATCCAAAGCGACACGCCCGATTTATAGGCGGCGCGGGCAATCATGTGCGCCGCGACGGGCGCCGTTAGCAGGAAGAACGCGATCACAAGTACGCCTTTCGA
Source organism: Pontiella sp. (assembly GCA_050306215.1). GTDB lineage: Bacteria > Verrucomicrobiota > Kiritimatiellia > Kiritimatiellales > Pontiellaceae > Pontiella. The sequence continues at coordinate 4,842 of JBNLGU010000103.1, read as the reverse complement.
CGTCACCGTGATCGTATTGAAATGGATCATCATGCCGATGGCGATTGCGCTGACCCCCACGGTTCCGGTTTTCGTGGCCGCATGCATGCGCGTAAATATATCCGGCATGCGCAAAACGCCGGCGGCCGCTATGAGCGTGAGCAAGCTGCCCAGCAGCAGGAAGGCGGAGACCATGATTTCCCGCATCATGACGCGCCTCCCCGCTGGATGTAGATCGCCAACGTGACCGTGCCAACAAAGGAGAGCAACGCGATGCTGATGGCGGCGGGAATATAGTAGAAGGAGCCGGATTTCACGCAATGGGTTAGAATAAGCCCAACGACAATGGTGGCCGCCATATCGAGCGCAATAACCCGGTCGGCCAGCGTTGGCCCCAGCACGACGCGGACAAAACTGGCTCCCAGCGCAACCAGAAGCACAACCGTTACTATGGAACAGACAATCTCAACCATGGCTACCTCAGCAATTCGAGCAGGGGACGCTCCAAACCATCCTTGATCTCCTTGCGCAACTCATCCGGATTCGTGACATACATCGCGTGGATGTAGAGCGTTTTACGGTCGGGCGACACATCCAGGCTTAGGGTGCCCGGCGTCAACGAAATAATGTTGGCCAACATGGTGATTTCCAGATCCGTTTTGGCATCGAGCGGAATGCCGATGACGCCAGGGCGCATATAGGGCAGCGGCTTGACCACATCCTGCGCCACACGCCAGGTCGACACCAGCAGTTCCCGGATAAACACCAGGCTAAAGCGAACAAACTGAATCGACTTGCGGAAGTAGGAAGTCTTGAGCTCCTCGGCGGGATAGAGGAGCGATAGCGCCGCGTAGCCCAGCACGAACCCCAAAGCCAGATTGCCGATCGAAACGTGGCCGGTCAGCAGGGCCCAGAAGAGGGAAATCAGGATGTTATAGAGAAACAGGCTCATGGTCCGGCCCCTCCCAGCACCGCCTTGATGTAGGCGTCCGGATTCATCAGCTGCTCCGCCGCGGCACCGGCGACGTCATACACCGCACCGGCAAAGAAGCCGATTGCGACGGTGATAACCGCCAGCACCACCATGGGCGACAGGAAGCCCCTCCATTGCCTACGATTCATGCCGGAGCAGTCCGGCAGCGCGGCAGGCGCGGCCTTCCAGAAGGCGTTGGCCCAGATCTTGGTCATCGAAAACAGGGTGAGCAGGCTGACCACCAGGGCGGTGGAAACAATAATCCACGACTGCGACTGTAGGCCGGCAATCACGAGAATCAGTTTGGCAAAGAAGCCGGAAAGCGGGGGAACCCCGGCCAGCGACATGGCCGGCACCAGAAACAGGATAGCGAGCCCTGGCCGCTCCTTGTACAATCCGCCAAGGTCATGCAGGTCGTAGCTTCCCTTCAGCTTCCGGACAGCCCCCGCCACCAGGAACAGGTTGGTTTTCACGACAATGTGGTGGATCAAATAAAAGATGGTTCCGGTCAAAGCCAGCGTCGTAAACAGTCCCAATCCCATCACCATATAGCCGATCTGGCTGACAATGTGGAACGAGAGAATACGCCGCATCTCATGCTGCGAGGCTGCGCCCAGTACGCCGCAAAGCATGGTCAACCCGGCGCCCACCAGAATCATTTCGTGAAGGAAGCCGGGATCGTTGCAGAAGATCAGTGTAAAGACGCGGACGAGGGCATACACCCCGACCTTCGTTAACAAGCCGGCAAAAAGTGCCGAGACTGCGGCCGGCGGGGTTGGATAGCTGGCGGGCAACCATGAAAACAACGGGAACATGCCGGCCTTGATGCCGAAGGCCATCATGAACATCAGGGCGACCATGGTCAGCAGGCCGCCATGTTCGCTGGCGCGCACCACCTGGGCCAAGTGGGCCATGTTCAGGGTTCCGGCCATGCCGTAGAGAATCCCGACCCCGGCAAGGAACAGGGCCGAGGAGAGGAGGTTGAGGGCCACATACTTGATCGAACCGGCCATCTGCGCCTTTTCACCGCCCAGAGCCAAAAGGATAAAGGACGAGGTCAGCAGCACTTCGAACCAGACGTACATGTTGAACAGGTCGCCGGTCACGAACGCCCCGTTGACCCCCATCATCATGATCAGGCATAGGGGATAGAATCCGAACCGGATGCGGGGCTGGTCCAGATCGAAGCAGGCATAGATCGACACAGCCAACGCCATCAGACCTCCCAGCACCAGCATGATGCTGGACAAGGTATCGACGGCCATCGTGATTCCGAACGGGGCTTCCCAGTTGCCCACGTTCATGACCGCAACCTTGCCGTCGCGGGTATAGGCCAGCAAAGCAAGGGCGATGAGCAGCATCAGGGCCGAGGTCGCAATACCAACGACCCGCTGCATGGTCAACGACCGGCGGAACAGTAGGCAAAGAATGCCCCCGGCCAGCGGAACGAGAATAGGTAGAACCGGCAGGAGGATCATTCGTCATCCTCCCGCAAATCATCCACGTCGTCCGTACCGACCGCCTCGTAGGTCCGAAGAAAGAGAACCAGACCGAAGGCCGTGACCGCAAAACTGATCACAATGGCCGTCAGGATCAGGGCCTGGGGCAAGGGGTCGGCCGGAACGGTTTGCATGGCATGCTCACCTGCCGGAATGATGGGGGCCCCGCTCTTCCGGAGCCCGCCCGCCGTAAAGATCAGCAGGTTTGCACCGTGGCTCAACAGGCCGAGGCCGATGATCAGCTGCAACAGGTTACGGCGCATCATCATGTACAACCCGCCTGCGTAGAGTACGCCGATTACAATGGCCAGAAGAAGTTCCACTATTCCTCCTCCCCCAGACCAAAGACCAGCGTGAGCAATACGCCCAGCACCACGAAATACACCCCGATATCGAAGATGGCCGGCGTACCTATATGCAGCTCGCGTCCCATCAGATGCAAGTCCCACCAGATTCCGGTCAGGAACGGCTGGCCCGCCAACAGCGCCGGGAAGCCGCTGCACAGCGCGATCGCCAGCCCGACGGCCGTCAGGTCGCGCGGATCGACCCGAAGCAGCTTGCGCGCAGTGGCCACATTGTTTGCCAATGCGAACAACGTGAAGGCCGAGCCAGCAAACAATCCCCCCACGAATCCCCCGCCCGGATAATGGTGCCCCCGCAGCAGAACATAGACGGAAAACACCAGTAGCGGCGGAAACATATAGCGCGTGGCGGTACGGAGAATGATCGAACTCATTTCGGATTCTCCTTTCCCGGTCGCAGCTTGAGCAACGCATAGGCCCCCATGGCCGCAATCGTCATGACGGTGATTTCACCGAGCGTGTCGAAGCCGCGGAAATCCACCAGAATCACATTAACGATATTGCGTCCATGGGCCTCGGTATAGGTGTGTTCCAGATAATAGTCGGTTACGGGGGTGGGCGACTCCACGGACAGCGCGGCCAATACCAGCATGGTGACCACGACGCCGGCGGAGATGGCCACGACGAGGTCGATGACCCGCGTTCTCATTCTCGAGCTGTTGCTGAACTCGGGGAGGTGGTAGAAAGCCAGCGCCAACAGGATGACCGTCAGGGTCTCGATCACCAGCTGGGTCATCGACAGGTCCGGAGCCCCGTAGAAGGTGAACAGCAACGCCATGCCCAGGCCAACCATGCCCATGCAGAGTATGGACCGTAGCCGGGACTTGGAGAACACCGTGGCATACGCCGCCGCTATCATGAGGAGACCGATCAGCGAAACCGGAACCGATATCGGGGAAAGACCTTCGAAGTCCTTGAAACCACCCACGCGGAAAAACGCCGCGGAAACCAACACGGTGGCGGTAATCACAGCGTAGCGCATGTAGTGGCGCAGAGTGCCGGTTTGGATCATGCGCGTTTGCCAGGCCGCGAATCCCAGGATGGCCGCCAGTAGCTTGGAGTACGCGGCATCCGGACCCAACCGACCGAGTCCCGACAGGGCCCGGCCCAGCCGCAACCACTGCGAACGGATGCAGTAGCACACACTGCCGATGGCCAGTGTAACGAGGCTGATCACCAGATATTTGTTGAAGCCGGCCCACAGATGCAGGTGGACCTGCATTTCTTCGGCGGAGATGACCGACGCGGCCGGAGCAACGATGTCGTGGCCGATCGGTCCGCATACCAGGGCGAGAATCAACGATCCCCCGCCCAGTACCATCGGCCCGATCCGCATCGACCACGGCAATTCATGGGCATGCAGCCCCTCCGGCTTCTTCCCCATGAAAGGTTTGAACCCGACGGCGAAGCCCACCAGGACATAGGCCGCGCCACCAACGACGGTGGCCACAACCAAGAGCGGATGGTGTCCCAGTGCATGCAACCATGTTTCCTTGGCCACAAAACCGAAGAACGGCGGAAAACCGCCCATGGAAAGACCGGCTAGCAGCGCGCACACGAAGGTGACGGGCATCGCCTTGCGCAGGCCGCCCAGCCGGTCGACCGAGGTTTCGCCGCCGGTCTCGTGGGTGATTCCGCCGGCGACGAGGAAGAGTGTGGCCTTGTAAAACGCATGGGCGAGGACGAATACGGCCATGGCCTTGATCGTTTCCTCCGTCCCCACCCCAAGCAGCATGATCATAGCCCCGAGAGCCGAAACGGTTGTGTAGGCTAGCAGCCGTTTCAGGACATGCTGCCCCAATGCCATAATGGCGCCGACCAGAAACGTTGTTGCACCAACCACGGTCAGGATCGTCCCCCATTCTTCCGTTCCGCCGAGCGCGGGATGAAGACGCGCTAGCAGATAGACACCCGCCTTGACCATGGTGGAAATAAACATGGGCTGGTACAGCTGGTGGTCGTCCGCACGCATGATCACTTTTCCGTAATAAGTGTCGTGCTCCATGCCTTCCAGGGCATAGGCTACGGC
>JBNLGU010000102.1:0-8819 GCA_050306215.1 Pontiella sp. | reverse complement strand
GCAGAGCGGCGAAGCGAAGGAATACGATGTCACCGTCATTGGAGGCGGTCCGGCAGGTGTAGCCGCCGCGATCTACACAGCGCGAAAGGGCCTGAAAACCGCCATTGTAGCCGAAAAGATCGGCGGACAGGTGAATGAAACCAAAGGTATCGAAAACCTCATCGGCATTCCCTACACCGAAGGGCCGCAATTGGCGGCCGACCTGTTCAAGCATATCAACGACTATCCGATCGATATTCTGGAAAACCGCCGCGTGGAATCGATCGAGGACGGGCCGCGCAAAACCCTCCAGATGAAGGGTGGAGAAATCATCACCACCGGCGCGCTCATTCTGGCTACCGGCGCCAAATGGCGGCAGCTAGGCATTCCCGGAGAAAAGGAAAACATAGGCCGCGGCGTAGCCTTCTGCCCGCACTGCGACGGCCCGTTCTACAAGGACAAACCCGTCGTTGTGGTCGGCGGAGGAAACTCCGGTGTCGAGGCGGCGATCGACCTCGCCGGCATCTGCTCCCATGTTACGCTCATCGAGTTTGCCGAGGAACTGAAGGCCGACGATGTGCTCATCAACAAGGTGGAATCGCTCAAGAATGTCTCCATCAAAACCAATGCGCAATCCACCCGCGTGCTCGAACGCGGGGACAAGGTATCCGGCATTGAAATCACGAACCGGGCCAGCCGGGAACTGACCTCGATTCCGGCCGACGGCATCTTCGTCCAGATCGGCCTCGTGCCCAACAGCGGATTTTTTGGTGACCTCGTCGACCTGAACGAGCGCGGAGAAATCGTGATTGATGGCCATTGCCGGACTCAACGCACCGGCTTATATGCCGCAGGAGACGTCACCGACGTGCCATACAAACAGATCATCGTCGCCATGGGTGAAGGCGCTAAGGCCGGCTTGAGCGCCTTCGAGGATTTTGCCCGCGGCAACATCGAGCAGCTCAAAAAGTAAAGTTAGGGCGTGCTGTCCCCAGCGCGCCGCCCGGCAGCAAGGCCTTGCGTACGGCGGACGGCTCGGAGAGTCGTCCCTACCGCACACCGTAGCGGTAGCGCTCCATCTCGCTGAAGAAGTGTTCCATGACGCGCAGGTAGCAGAGCTTGCCCAGATGAACGTCTTCGACCCCCGCATCGATGTTGGGATTGTCGTTGATTTCAATGACGGTGAAGCGGTCGCCGCTCTGCTTGATGTCGACCCCGTAGAGTCCGTTGCCGATCAGGCTGCAGGCCTTGACGGCCAGTTTGATGGCCTCGATCGGGGCCTGTTCGATCGCCATGGTTTCGAAACCGCCGGAACGCAGCGAGCTCTTGGCCGAATGGTTGTAGATCTGCCAATGGCCGGCGGACATGAAATACTTGCAGGCAAACAACGGCCGACCGCCAAGCACCCCGATGCGCCAGTCGAAATCGGTGTACATGAATTCCTGAGCCAGCACGAGCACCGATGACTGGAACAGTTCCTTGGACCGCTCCTTCAGCTCATCCATGGAGGCGGCCTTGTGCACCCCGCGCGAAAAGGAGCCGTCGGGAATTTTAAGCACCAGCGGGAAGCCCAGCGGGTCGGCGGCCCGCTCCAAGGCCGCGCCTTGGTCGCGGTACAGGATTTCGGTGCGCGGCGTGGCCAGCTCGTTTTCGCGCAGCAGCTCGGCCAGATAAACCTTGTTGGCGCATTTCAGGATTGAATTCGGATCGTCGATCACGGGCATGTGGGCAAACTCGGCCTTCTGGGCAAACTGGTAGGTGTGATGGTCCACCGAGGTGGTTTCCCGGATGAACAAGGCGTCGTATTCCGTCAGGCGCGGATAATCCTTCTTTCCAATGATTTCCGTATCGATCCCGATTTGACGCCCCGCCTGGATAAAATATTCCAGCGCCTTCCTGTTGCTCGGCGGCAGCGTTTCCTGCGGATCGGCCAGCATGGCCAGATCATAGGCATAATGCTTCTTGCGGCGTGGCCGGCGCCAAACCTTGTTGCTGAAATGGTCGAGTGCGGCGGCGAACTCATCCTGTTCCGAATCTGAAAGCTGGTGAATCGACAGCGGCTTGATGCTTTCGATCGCCCACGTCTGCTCCACCCTTTTGAAGCCCACTTTCAGGATGGGACATGGAAACATCTCAAACACCTGCCGGGCCAGTCCCTGCAGTTCCTCCACGGAAGTCGTGCCGAAATAGATCCGGAACTCATACGCCGAGAGCTCGGCTTTGCCCTGATGGGTCTTCTTGTTCTGCACCAGCTTTTCGAGTGCGGACAGCCCCAGGGTATACATGCGCCGGCGGCTCAGATCGTTGATGGTGCGGACGGAAGGGAGCACCCGGTCGCCGCGCGCTTCCGCCAGCAGCGAGCAATAGTAGCCCTTGCCCAGATACCTGTAGTCGCGGCATAGGTTGATCACCTCCGCCGGAAGCTCGGGCGAAGGATCGGCGCCAAGGTAGTCCTCGGCCGCAATCAGGTTATCGCTTGGGAAGAACGGTCCCCAGTCCTCCAACTTGTCGACCACAATGAATTGTTTCGACATCGTTTAGCCCAGTTCCTTCCTCATCACAAAGGCGTGCGAGCCGTCGTCATAGTAGCCCGGCAGCACGGCCGTATCGGCGAATCCGAGATCCTCATACAACCGAATGGCGGGCAGGTTGTCCATGCGCACCTCCAGCCGCATCCGGTCGCACCCGCGCACCCGGGCCTCCCGCTCCGCCTTCGCCATCATCCGGCGGCCGATCCCCATCCCGCGCGCTGCAGCCAAAACCGCCAGAGAATAAACCCGCGCTGAACGCGAGTTGCTCTTAAACAAAATCATCATGCTTCCGATCAGCTCGCCGGCACGATACGCCCCCACACAATAGGCGCTGGGCGATCGGAGCAAGTTGCGAAGATTCCGGCGGCTGATGCGGTCAGTCGGGAAACACGCCTCTTCCAAGGCGAGCAGATCGTCGGTTCGGTTTAGTCCGACACGGCGGCAAACCACATCGGTACAAAGGGTTGGGCTCATAGATTCCTAGGTTGGAAATTCAGCCGCTATATAGCTCCAACCCATCCGGCTGTATACATAATTTGAGTGAAAAGTTCGGAGAAGGGGAAAACTCCTAGCAACAAAAGGCGGCCCGTTCCCGGACCGCCTCTCGCATGCCATTTGGCCGAGTGTTGTTTGCCATCTACTAGACTGAAAATTCCGTCATCTGGTGGAAGTTGAGGTATTTGTAGATGGTATCCGTCTTGCCTTCGAGTTTCGGCGCGACAATCTCGACATATTCGGATGGCGAAGGAATCTCACCCTTCAGAGCAACGACTGCGGCGAGCTCTGCGGACCCCAGATAAACCTGGGCTCCTGTGCCCATGCGGTTGTTGAAGTTGCGCGTCGAGGTGGAAAAGACCGTTGCGCCGTCCTTCACGCGCGCCTGATTGCCCATGCAGAGCGAGCAGCCTGGAATCTCAATCCGCGCGCCGGCGGCGCTGAACTTCGAGTAGTAGCCTTCCTTCGTCAGCTGCGCCTGATCCATCTTGGTCGGCGGGCAGATCCACAGCTTTACATGGGCAAACCCTTCCCCGTCAAGGACCTCTCCGGCAGCACGGAAATGGCCAATGTTCGTCATGCAGCTTCCGATAAACACATCATCGATTTTCGCGCCTTGAACATCGGACAGCTTCTTCACGTCGTCCGGATCGTTCGGGCAGCAGAGAATCGGCTCGGTAATTTCGTTCAGATCGATTTCGATAACCGCCGCATATTCGGCGTTTTCGTCGGCGCTCATCAGTTCGCCATTTGCGAGCCAATCCTTCACGGCGGCGATCCGCTTGCGGAGCGTGTCGGCATCGCCGTAGCCACCCTTGATCATCTCTTCCATCAGGGTGACGTTGGAATTCAGATATTCCTCGATCGGTTCGCGATCGAGCTTGATGGTCGCGGCGGCGGCGGAGCGTTCGGCAGCGGCATCGGTCAGCTCGAAGGCCTGTTCCACCTTCAGCTTCGGCAGGCCTTCCATTTCAAGAATGCGGCCGGCAAAGACGTTTTTCTTGTTCTTCTTCTCAACCGTCAACAAGCCTTCCTGAATAGCCTGGTACGGGATGGCATTCACGATGTCGCGCAACGTTACCCCTGGCTGCAGCTCGCCCTTGAAGCGAACCAGCACCGATTCCGGCATATCGAGCGGCATGACGCCAAGCGCAGCCGCGAAGGCAACCAGCCCCGAACCGGCGGGGAATGAGATGCCCATCGGGAAGCGGGTATGCGAGTCGCCGCCAGTACCGACCGTGTCGGGCACCAGCAAGCGGTTGAGCCAAGAGTGGATCACGCCGTCGCCCGGACGCAGTGAAACGCCCTTGCGGTTCATGATGTAGTCCGGGAGCGTGGCGTGGGTGATCACGTCAGCGGGCTTCGGATAGGCGGCGGTATGGCAGAACGACTGCATTACCAGATCGGCGTTGAACTTGAGGCAGGCGAGCTCTGTGATCTCGCCGCGGGTCATCGGTCCCGTTGTATCCTGCGAGCCAACGGTGGTCATCTTCGGCAGGCAAGAGGTGCCCGGCAGGATGCCGTCGACGCCACAGGCCTTGCCGACCATCTTCTGGGCCAGCGTGTAACCCTGATGGGCGGCCGGCTTCGGGTTGTCCGGGACGACAAAGATGCCGGATTCTTCGATGGCACTCATTCCGAGGGCGGCGCGCGCCTTCTCCGTAAGCTGCTTGCCGATGATGAGCGGTACGCGGCCGCCGGCACGGAATTCATCGAGTATTGTGTCGGGCTTGACCGGAAAGGTCGTGATGTCATTTCCTTCCGCATCGGTGATCAATCCCTTGGTCGGATACACCTTGATAACCTTGCCGGTGGTGAGTTCGCTGACATCGGTCTGGATCGGGAACGCGCCCGAATCCTCTGCGGTGTTGAAAAAGATCGGAGCAATGGTGTTACCGATAATTACGCCGCCGCGACGCTTGTTCGGAATGCACGGGATGTCGTCGCCAATATGCCAGATGAGCGAGTTACAGGCTGACTTGCGGGACGAACCGGTACCGACTACATCGCCGACAAAGGTAACCGGCAGACTGCTTTTTTCCTTCAGCGCAGCGATCTCCTGCGGCCCGTTCGGGAACAGCGATCCGCCCATGCAGTTGGCGTGCAGGGGAATGTCCGCGCGCGTGAAGGCGAAGGAAGCCGGGGAAAAATCGTCGGTGTTGATTTCGCCGTCCACCTTGTAGACCACGGTTTCAATTTCTTCGGCAATCGCAGGCATGGAGGTGAACCATTCGCCGTTCGCCCACGACGAAAGGATGTCCTTGGCAATATCGTTTCCCGCGTCGGCCAACGCATGGATATCCTCAAAGCGGTTGACGGACAGGACCATGTTTTTCAGGGCCGTTGCGGCGGTCGCAGCCAGCGGCCCCAGCTCCTTGACCAGGCGGATCAATCCATCGAGGTTGTATCCACCGACCATGGTGCCCAGCAGCTCGACGGCATGTTCGGGAGAAATCAATCGGGTCGATTCCTCGCCGTGCGCCACCTGAAACAGATACTCGGCCTTAAGCTGTGCGGCCGGATCCACGCCGGGATTCACCCGGTGGGTAATCAACTCGACAAGTTCGTCTTCCTTGCCAGCGGGAGGATTTTTCAGCAATTCGATAACTTGTTCGGTTTGATCCTTGTCCAACGGGAGTGGCGGAACGCCTTCCTTCGCGCGTTCTTCTACATGAACCTGATACTCGTCGAAAAATGTGCTCATAACGTGATCGTCCTTTCATTCATTCGGAAATGCAGGGAAAACTAGTATTTGGGACGCAGGGTGTCAATGGCGATACACCCCGAGGCGCTTGTCCGTCAGGCAAAGTCTTCATCGCGCGTGCAGCAGTATTCGATGATGTCGGAAATGGTGTCGGTGGAAACGCCGCGCCAGAAGATCTGCCACTTGCCGGCCAGATGGTGGCCGTCGGCCTGCTGGTGGTACCAGGAGTTGAAGGGATTCGCCACGTTGGAGCGCCAGAAGAGTGCCGTGTGGTTTTCGCAAACCTCGCGCCACAGTTCCTGGGCCAGTCCCTCGCCGCGCGCCTCGCGGCCGACGGCGAACTTGGAGAGATAGAGCCCGGCGGGATGCTTTTCGAGCAGTACGGCGCCGCGGTAATCCTTTTCGATGTAGGACTCGCCCACGTTGTCCATGAACGCCTGGCTTTTCAACTTCTTGCCGAAGCTGGTTTCAAGCAGGCCGATCAAGCGTTGGTGATCGATCTCCCCGAGATCGGCGGAATGCAGAATCTCGCTCCCCTTCCGGAACAGGGTCCCGGCGCCTTTCACCGTGAAAATCTCCTGCAGCAGGTTAATTGGCGACGTAATGGAAAGATGCAGCCCCGGACGCGCTTCAAGCAGCTTTCCGCCCAGTGAAGGATAGTCGAATTCAAGGTTTTCCAACGGCTGCTGGTTTACCTTGTGCGTATAGATGTAGGGCATCAGCTCCCCGGCCGTGTTTTTCAGCCCGCCGGCCGCACGGACGAAATGCACGCGCTTGGCCACATCGGGTACAAGCTGAAGCAAGGCGTCTTCCATATCCGCATGCTGGGCCACCAGCACCGGCACCTTGTCATCCAACTTGGCCTTTTGGATGAAGGCCTTGGCTTCACCGTCGGCAAGGGCATGAAACTCGAATATCGGCGCCCTAGACAAGGAATCGCGCATTTTCCCGGCTTGATCGCCGCACAACAGGATCGCGGGTACTAGTTCGAGCCGCAGCAGGAAATGCAAATCGAACGCCAGCACCTCGGAGCCGGCCTCGATACTGCCCGGGTCCGGGCAGAGCAAGGCAAAGCAGGCCGAATGCTCCGACTGGAACTTGTTCAGGTAGAACTCGTACTCGTCCCGCCGCCCGATGCTATCGAGAAACAGCCGTATCGTTTTGCTTAGCGTGATCATTGAAAGGATTTAGCCACAGATGAACACGGATTGACACGGATTTTCTTTGGGGGAATTTAGAAAACAAGACGCTTAAACTTTACACCATCGCGCCCAAAGTTGATCAGCAAGCCAACCTTGTGATTGGAAGCCCGGAGCTCGTTCAGCAATTGCGCTTCATCATCGGATTGATAGGTTTTGTGAGCCTTCAACTCAACCATCACCACGTCTTCAACGAGCAAGTCTCCGAAGTAATCGAGGAGTTTTACCCCCTTGTACAAGGCAGGCGTTGGAGGTTCCTCTTCGCACTGAACGCCTCTCAGCAGCAACTCGTGAACCATGGCTTTCTGGTAGACCTTCTCCAGAAACCCGTACCCCAACTCTTTGTAAACCTCGAAGGCTGCTCCGATAATCTTTTCGGTTATGTCTTTATGCAGTAGCTCCGCCATCCGAGTTAATCCGTGTTTGTCCGTGGCTACTACAAGGCCTGCTTGGTTTCCTTGACGAGGCGCTTGAGCTTGCCGCCAAGGGCGACCTTTTTCACGGGCGACATGCGGTCGACGAGCAGGATGCCATCGAGGTGGTCGAGCTCGTGCTGGATGGCGCGGGCGAGCAAACCCTTGGCATGAACCTTCACGGTATGCCCTTCGAGATCCATGTATTCCGCGTCGACCTCGTACCAGCGCTCCACGTTGGCGAAGATTTCCGGGAAGCTCAGGCAGCCCTCGGGACCGATCTGGATGTCTTCCGAATGGCCCGTGATCTTGGGATTGATCAGCACCATCGGCATGGCGACATCCGGATTTTCGCGCTGTCCGTCGTCGCCCATATCGCTGTCCGGCGGAATATCGATCACGAACATGCGTTCGGTGCGACCGACCTGTTCGGCGGCGAGGCCGACGCCGCGCTCCTCGTACATCGTTTCGAGCATCTCCTTCGCCAGTTCGTGGATCTGGCCGTCGATCTCGGTGACTTCCACGGCCTTCTTGCGAAGGACCGGATTTCCGTATGTGCAAATGGCTAAACTCATGATCGCTAGGTTTTCGTTAAGATGGCCCAGGATGTCAATTGAAATTGAAAGGCGGGCGGTGCAGCCCATTTTCCGTAACGAGGCCGGTAATCAGTTCGTTCGGTGTGACGTCGAAGGCCGGATTATAGACCCGAACGCCTTCGGCGGCTCCGATTTCATCTGGATTCCGTTGCTCGATGGGAATCAGATCGCCGGTCGCCAACGAGGTGTCGATGGTCGAGGTCGGTGCGGCCACATAGAACGGAATACCGTGGTGCTTCGCCAACACCGCGAGGCCGTAGGTCCCGATTTTGTTGGCGGCATCGCCATTGGCCGCGATGCGGTCGGAACCGACAATCACCAAATCGATCTTTCCCTCCTTCATCACCTGCGCCGCCATGTTGTCGCAGATTGTTACTACGTCGATGCCGGCCCGTTGCAGTTCCCACGCCGTTAGACGCGAGCCTTGCAAGAGCGGGCGCGTTTCGTCGGAATAAACCGTAAATTTCCGGCCTTCGGCATGCGCAACATACATCGGTGAAAGCGCGGTACCGAAATCGCCCGTCGCCAACGCGCCGGCGTTGCAGTGCGTCAGGATGCCCATTCCTTCCTTGATCAAGGGAGCACCGAGCTCGCCGATCGCCCGGCACATTTGAATATCCTCTGCGAGAATCGACAACGCCTCCCGGATCAGGTCGTCCATGCACGTCTTTTTTCGGCAACGGTCAAGCGCCCAGAACAGGTTGACGGCCGTTGGACGCGAAGCGGCAAGCTGGTCGGCCAATGCGTTGATCCCCCCCGCAAAATCGCCATCCAGATGCTGGGCGCAAGCCGCCAATCCCAGCGCGGCGGCGCAGCCGATGGCCGGGGCGCCCCGAACCGAAAGCCGCTTGATCGCTGAAACGATTTCTTCGACATCGTCGAGTTCGAGATAAACCAACTCC
>JBNLGU010000101.1:0-9311 GCA_050306215.1 Pontiella sp. | reverse complement strand
CCATGCCGCACATCGGCACCGACGACCTGACGCACATCATTCCCGCCATCCGCAACCGGATCTGGGAACTCGGCGGCGCCTGCGCATTCAACTCCCGGCTGGACGACCTGATCATCGACAACGGCGCGTTGCGCGGCATCGTCGCGGCCGGCAAGGAAATCCGCACCGACGCCTGCTTTCTCGCCACCGGCCACAGCGCGCGCGATGTCTATTCGTTGCTGGCCGCGCACGGCGTCCCGCTCGAAGCCAAGCCCTTCGCCGTCGGTGTACGGCTCGAAATCCCGCAGCACCGCATCGACACCGCCCAATACGGAAAGTGGGCCCATCTCCCGCAGCTCGGAAGCGCCAGCTTCAAGCTCACGCGCAAGGAGGAAAACCGCGCGCGGCGTTGCTACAGCTTCTGCATGTGTCCCGGCGGGCTGGTGATTTCCTGCGCTTCGTCCGAGGGGTTGCTTACCACCAACGGAATGAGTCTGTCGGCGCGGGCCGAACCCTTCGGCAACGCCGCCTTTCTGGTTCCGGTTGAAACCGGCGACTTCCCGACCGTCGATGTGCTCGGCGGAATTGCTTTTCAGGAAGCCATGGAGAAGAAAGCCTTCATCGCCGGCGGTTCCAATTACGGCCTGCCCGCCGCGCGCCTGATCGATTTTCTGGAAGGACGATCCGGAGAGCTGCCGATGCCCCGTTCCTGTACCCGTGCCGTCCCGGCCGTCCTGCAGGATATCCTGCCGGATTTCGTTTCCGATACGCTGCACTCGGCCATTCCGAATATGCTGAAGGAATTGAACAGCACACCGATCGACGAGGCATTGCTCTACGCCGCCGAAACCCGTAGCTCCAGCCCCGTGCGCGTGTTGCGTGGCGACGACGGACAATCCTTAGGAGTAAAAGGACTTTATCCCTGCGGCGAAGGAGCGGGCTATGCCGGCGGCATTGTCAGTTCCGCGCTCGACGGTATGCGCGCCGCGGAAGCGTATGCCCTGAAACCCGCCTAATCCGAGCCGTACTCGGGGCGGTATGGTCCGTAGAGCAATCCCTTGTTGCGGGTCGTGAATAGATTATCACTGGCTTGGACAGCTACCTTGTGCGCCTCGTCCACGCTGTGCGCCACCACTTGATTGACGGTCGCGGCAACCAGCATGCCAACCAGGCCTTGCGATCCGCTGGAGGAACTCTTCACGAGATTGATATTGCCGCTCCACAGCAAGGCGCCGGTTCGCACATCCACCAATCGTGCGTGCATGCGTACGATCGTGGAGCTGTCCAATACGGCGTATTTGGTCCCATACTGGTTGACTACCAGATAGAGGACGGCGTCGGCCCCGATGATTTCGTGGACCTTATGCAACGGGATCTGGTTCATCTCGCCCGGTGTCGGCATGCCGTTTTCCTTGAGGAACTGGTCGACCACCGCCACAGGGAATACGTAGTAGCCCATCTCGCCCAGCGGGCGGCTGACCGTGGACAACACGCCGTAGGTCGCTTTCAAGTCCGTACTTTCGTTCAACGGAGGAATGACCAGTACGGAACGCGGTCGGTGGTTGCGGAAGGCCGTATAGTCCGGCGGTGTTGCGCAGCCGGAAAAAAGCGCAATGGCGAACAGAAGCAACAGTGAAGCACGGATGTTATGCATCGCCGCCCTCCAATCGTTTGATGAAGCGATTCATGAGAACGGTGGATTCGGGAAACGCCGCCTTTTCCGCCTCGAACGACTGACGGGCCTGACCCAACTTGCCGAGCTGGAAATAGAGCATACCCAGATGCGCCTGGAAGCCGGGCGGCAGGGGCTGGTCCTTCGACCGGGCCCGTTCAAGGTCGGCTTCGAGCAATTCCACTTGTCGCTCCGGCGGTGCCTCGCCCGGCTCGTTGTACATCTTGTAGATCTGCGACTCGTAGCTACCCCAATAGTAGAGGCCGCGCGAGCTGGCACATCCGGAAAGGAGTCCGGCCGCGCACCATGCGGCCAATAGAAAGGCATGCTTCATATCAGTTCCCTGCCGGGCGCCAGGCACCGGATTCAATACCGTCCACCAGATGGTTTACCGCTTCCCGGATCGCCAGATCGAGCACCTTGCCATTGAGCGTGGAATCATAGCCGGCCGTGCCGCCCGTACCGACAATCTCGCGATTGCTCAAGGCATACTCCCCGGCCCCCTGCGATGAATAGACGACCGCCGAGGTCTTCACATCGACGATGTTCAGCGTGACCTTGGCATAGGCCACCTGCTTCTTGCCCGACCCAAGAATACCGAAGAGCTGCACATCGCCCGTCTCCTTGCGTCCGAATTCCGTAACCTGCCCGGTGACCACATAGTCCGCCCCCGCGAGCTGCTGCTTCACACCCTGCAACTCGGCCTCCTTCGCGAGCTCTTCCATGTTGCCGCGGTCCATCACGTTGAAACGTCCGGTCTGCTGCAGATGGGAAATGAGAATGGTCTTGGATTGGCTGCCCAAGCGATCGACCCCATCCGAAAAGAGCCCGCGCATGTAGTCGGTGCGGTTTTCAAACTTGCCGACGGCCAAGGCGCTTTTTGGGCCGTTGTATACCGTGCCGGCCGATGCGACCTGCGTAGGTTTGATGGTATGGTGCGATTCCGTGGCGCAACCGGCTATTAAAACGGCCAGGACCGCACTGGAAAATCCCCTGCAGGCAGGAACGATCGATTTCATGATGATCTCCTTCTTGTTGACTTGGGCTGGATGTTATCAGGCTTTGCAACCTTCTCAAGCCCGAACGCGACTCGACCATGTTTCCCTCTTCCTTTTTCCGGTATTCCCGTGTATTGCGTATCGTCATGAAAACACCGGTCTTTATCGTCGACGAACAACGCATCCGCAAAAACTGCGAGGTACTGGCCTCGGTCAAAGAACGCACAGGTTGCAAGGTATTGCTGGCCCTCAAGGGCTTTGCCCTTTGGCCGCTATTCCCCCTGATCCGGGAATATCTCGACGGCGTTTGCGCCAGCTCGCCGTGGGAAGCCCGCCTCGGCCGCGAGGTTTTCGGCAAGGAAGTGCATGCCTTCGCCACCGCCTATTCCGAAGCCGATTTTGCCGAGCTCCTGACCCTCTGCGACGAAATCGATTTCAACTCCTTCGCCCAACTCAACCACTTCCGGCAACAGATGAAGGCGGGCATCAAATTCGGCCTGCGCATCAACCCCGAATGCTCCACGCAGGATCCGGCCCACGCCATCTATGATCCCTGCGCACCGAAGTCGCGCCTGGGCATATGCCGCCGCCATTTCGAGGGACAAGCCCTGGACGGGATTTCGGGCTTGCACTTCCACACACTGTGCGAACAAAACGCCGACGACCTGAAAACGACCCTGGAAGCCGTCGAGGAAAGGTTTGGCGACCTCCTACCCCAACTCGATTGGGTCAATTTTGGAGGGGGACACCACGTCACGCGCAACGACTACGACATCGACCTGCTCTGCGGGCTCATCAACGATTTCAAGAAGCGCTACGACGTTCAGGTGATTCTCGAACCGGGCGAGGCCGTAGCGCTGAATGCAGGTATCCTGGTAACGACCGTGCTGGACATCATCGATAACGACGGCGCCATTGCCATACTCGATACCTCCTGCACCTGCCACATGCCGGACGTGCTGGAAATGCCCTATCGCCCCGTAATCGGGAAACTGGAAGGCGACGACCTGTTTGCCGCACTGGAGGACCCGGCAGGCGAACCGAATGAAAAACCGTTCACCTACAAGCTGGCGGGGCTGAGCTGCCTGGCCGGCGATGTCATCGGCGACTATTCCTTCGACGAACCGCTCCAAGCAGGCGACCAGCTGGTCTTCGGCGACATGGCGCACTATTCAATGGTCAAGACCACCTTCTTCAACGGCATCCAGCATCCCGACATCGCCCTCCTGCACAATGGCCAAATCGAAGTGGTCCGCCGCTTCGGCTACGAAGACTACAAAAGCCGCCTTGCGTAAAAAAAGCGCCCTCCACGAAGTGGAGAGCGCCATGGGATACTTTAGGAGGTAATCCTTAGAAGCCGGCGGCCAGGCTCAGCATGCCCACCACGTCGACATCGTAACCCGTAGCGTACATTCCATCGGGAAGCACCTTATCATCGCCCTGGCCGATATACGTCAGGGAAGCGCCAGCGCTCCAGACATCGTTCAGCACGTAGGAAAGCGATCCGCCAATGCTGTAGTCGCTGAAGCCGCTTTCGCCGCCGAATGAGTCTGTATCATAATCGGCATAGGCCGCCGAGGCATCAACCGAGGCACTCAGTTCGTCGGATAGGTCGAAGCCATATCCGGCAGTAAACTCGAGATAGGAAGAGCCTGCGAGGTCTCCACCAACTCCGTAGTAGTAGGTAACACCCAGACCAATGCCTGCAAGCTCGGTCGAGGCCCCAACGCTGGCTTCCTTCCAGGACGTGCCCAACAGATTGGGATAGGTGTAGTCGGTGTACCCGACCGAAATATCCAGATTGGAGATGATGGTCGGAAGACTGTACGCCAAGTACATGTCGATTTCAGAGAAATCGGATGAGTTCAGCGTTTTGTCATAGTCGTCCAGATCCATGTTTCCCCAAGCGCCGACCGCAACTGCTCCGTATTCTTCCGGCAGTCCGAGACCGGATGCTTCGATGCCTGGCTGGAATACGAGACCGTCGTTGTACGTCACGCCACGGTATACATAGGCACTCGCGAAGTCCAAGGATACACCCACTTCGGCGGATGCGACGGTTGCAACCAGTCCGGCTGCCATTGTTGTTGCAATAATTTTCTTCATCTTCATCTCCTTCTATTTGTTTTCTGTTTGGTTGTTTTTTTGATGTATATCGGAAGCCGGGCCCCGATGCAATCCCTCGAGGATGCGTAAGGAAATCACTCGGGAACCCGGCCTCCTATTTTTAATTCCTAGCCAATGGCCTCCGGCCCCTTTTCGCCCGTCCGGATGCGGATGCATTCGGGCAGGTCGAGGATGAAGATCTTGCCGTCACCAATGTTGCCCGTGCGGGCGCCCTTGATGAGGGCTTCGATGGTGGTGTCGACGAAATCGTCGTTCACCGCGATCTCCATGCGGACCTTCTTGAGCAGGTTTACCTCGATATCCGCACCGCGGTAGGTTTCGTGGTAGCCCTTCTGCTGACCGCAGCCCATGGCGTTGGTCACCGACATTTTATAGACTTCCTTTTCGTAGAGCGCCTGCTTCACCTCGTTGAGCTGTTCAGGCTGAATGTATGCGATAATCAGTTTCATGATAATTCTCCTTTCAGCCTGGGATTAGTTGGTGGTGAAGATCTGGAAACCGTTATAGGCTTCTTCGCCGTGTTCGCCGATGTCCAGACCACGCAGTTCCTCTTCCTTGCTGACGCGGAGCATACCGACGGCCTTGAGGATCGAGAACAGGATGAACATGGAGGCAAAGGCCCACAGCGGAATGGCCAGCGAGCCGACAATCTGGGCAACCCAGTTGCCGTATTCACCAATAGCCTGCGAGCTGCAACCGTCGTAGGATCCGAACAGGGCAACCGCAATGCCGCCCCATACGCCGCAGAGGCCATGAACCGGGAAGGCACCTACCGTATCGTCGATCTTGAGCGCGTCGAGCAGCTTGACGCCTGCGCAAACCAGTACACCAGCAACTGCGCCGATGATGATCGCTTCAACGTTGCTTACGCCGTCGCAGTTGGCCGTGATACCCACCAGGCCACCGAGCACGCCGTTGGCGGCCATGGTTAGGTCGGGCTTCTTGTGCAGGATCCAGGTGGTCAGCATGGCGAGTACACCGCCGGCACCGGCTGCAAGCAGGGTGTTAACCGCAATCAGCATGACGGCATCGGTGTTGCCCTTGCCAACGATCGCCAGCTGGGAACCGGGGTTGAATCCGAACCAACCGATAAGAAGAATGAATACACCGAGGGCAGCGATCGGAAGGTTGTGTCCGGGCATGGCCTTGGACTTGCCATCCTTGCCGAAGCGGCCAATACGCGGTCCGAGTACAATGGCTGCGGCCAACGCGGCGAAACCACCTACCGCATGCACGACCAGCGAACCGGCAAAGTCGTAGAAGCCCATGGCATCGAGCCAGCCGCCGCCCCATTTCCAGTAGCCGGAAATCGGATAGATAAAGGCGGTAATCACGGCGCTATACACCAAATATGCGCCAAACTTAAGGCGTCCGGCAACCGCACCCGAAACAATCGTGGCCGCCGTAGCCGCAAACGCCACCTGGAACAACCAGTCGACCTGCGGTGCCAGTGCACCTGCTTCGGCCGCGTCCGCGCCGATTCCGCCGATACCGAACTGACCGAACGCCAACCAGCCGTTGCCGCCGTCGCCCGGATACATCAGGCCGTAGCCGATGACGAAATACAGAATCATGCCGAGGCACAGGTCCATCATGTTTTTGAACAGGATGTTCACCGTGTTCTTGGCACTATTGAATCCGGATTCCACCATGGCGAACCCGGCCTGCATGAACAGCACGAGCACGGCTGCAATCATCAGGAACATATTGTCAATGGCGTACGATATTTCGCCGGCGCTGGACGCCGCATCAAATACCTCATCCTGCGCCAAGGCAGGAGTCGCCATACCCAGCACCAGCGCAATCGCAACAAGTGCCGGCATTCTCAACCACTTCATTTTCATCTCTACATCCTCCATTGAGGTTTTCTTTCACTGCCCGAACACCGTGTTCGCGACGTATTGCGGCCCCTTATTGCAACAGGTATGCCAAACCACAGTCACAAGGGGATATGCCAACCTATAAACCCTTCAATATGTGCAATTTACAAAATGTAATAAAAATATACATATTTGGTTTATGCTCACCTTCATATCCAATTTTGTACCTATTTGCTCTATTAATACATTTTTGGACCATATTTGAAACACGCCGCCATTATTCCTTGTTTTTTCTCCGATTTTTCGGGGTTTGGAATAAAATCGCCCCATGGATTTCGATATAAAGATAGTGAATGGACGGGTCTTCGACGGGACCGGAAATGACGCAATATATTGCGATATAGGTGTTAATAATTCCGCGATTACAAAAATGGGCGAACTTTCGGCCCATACCGCGGAAATAACGATTGATGCCGCAGGAATGATTGTCTGCCCCGGCTTTATCGACACCCACTCCCACTCGGACACCTATCTACTCATCGAACCCTCGGCCGCCTCGAAGATCTACCAAGGCATCACTACCGAAATCTGCGGCAACTGCGGGGCGTCGGCCGCCCCTTTGAACGGCTCCTACAAAATGCCCTCCGACTGGCTCGACAAGGATTATTCCGCACTCGCCCACACCGCAGGCGTCCCGCCTGCCCCGCCGTGGCGCTCGGTTTCCGACTACCGAACGCTCTACGACCAGATCAAACCCGCCATCAATGCAGCCCTCTTGGTCGGGCACAACACGCTGCATGCCGGCATCTGCGGCTACGAACCCCGCGCTGCTACACCGGCCGAAATGCGGGAAATGAAAAACGAGCTGGAAAAGGCCCTCGAAGAAGGCGGCATCGGACTCAGTTCCGGCCTCGCCTACCCTCCGGGTTCGGCCGTTCCGCGCGAGGAGATCATCGAACTCTGCAACGTCGTGGCAAAGCACGGCGGCCTCTACACCACGCACATGCGCTCGGAATCGGGAGAACTGCTGGAAGCGATCGAAGAATCCATCGACATCGCCGAGCGCTCCGGCGCACGGCTCCAAATTTCCCACCTCAAAGCCTCGGGCCAAGATAACTGGAACAAAATCGACGCCGCCTTCGAAAGGATCCGGTCAGTACAATCGCATATGTCCATCGGTTCCGACCGCTATCCCTATACCGCCGGCAGCACCGACCTCGACATCCTGCTTCCACAATGGGCCACCTACGGCGGCCGCGACGCCATCCTCGCCCGCATCCGCGACCCGGAAACGCGCAAGAAGCTCCGCGCCGAATTCGACGGCAAGCCGGCGGACTATTGGGACAACGTGATGGTCGGCTCGACGCAATTCGAGGGGTTCAAGGGGAAATACCTGCCCGAAATCGCCGAAGCCCTCGGCATGGAAACGATCGACGCCTTTCTCCATCTGATCGACGAAGACGACCTGAAAACCGGCGGCGTATTTTTCAGCATGTCGGACGACAACCTGCAACGCGTACTGGCCGAGCCGTATGTCTCGCTCGGCTCGGACGGATCGATGCGCGCCCCATGGGGTCCGCTCAGCACCGACCATCCCCACCCGCGCGCCTACGGCAGCCACACCCGCTTCCTGCGCTGGGCACTAGACGGGCAAGTCGTTCCGTTGGCCGAAGCCATCCATAAGATGACCGGCCTGCCCGCCGAACAATTTGGCCTGAAGAAGCGCGGAGTCCTGAAGGAGGGCTATGCCGCCGACATTCTGGTTTTCGACCCAGCCTCCATTAAGGAAAACACCACCTACGCCCATCCGCACCAACTCTCCGACGGCATGCAGCACGTCATCGTCAACGGCATCCATTCGCTGATCGACGGCAAGCACACCGACCAGCGCGGCGGTCGGTTCCTTGCGCGGGAATGACAGGCTTATGAATTGATCGCTTTTATCGCGTATGCCATAAAAGCCGGTCTATGAATAAAACAACCATCACTTGCCGAGAACGCTTCCTGCGCGCCTGCCGCTGCGAGGCCAACGACCGCCCCCCGATTTGGATGATGCGCCAGGCCGGACGCTCCCTGCCCGAATACCGCAAGCTCAAGGAAGGCTACCGCTTTACCGAGCTGGTTCAGGACCCCGCGCTGGCCGCCGAAGTGACCCTCCAGCCGGTCCGCCGGTTCGGCTACGATGCCGCCGTGGTCTTTTCCGACATCCTCGTCATCGCCGAGGCCATGGGCCAGAAATACGAACTGCTCGAACAAGGCGGCGTTCGGATGGACTTCGAACTCAACTCGAAGGCCGACATCAACAAGCTCGATCCCAGCCACGTGATGGATCACATCGCCTACACCCCCGAAGCCATCAAGCTGGCCCGCAAGGAACTCGGTGACGAGCGCGCCATCATCGGCTTCGCCGGTTCGCCGTGGACACTCGCCTCGTTCATGATCGAAGGCGGTAGCTCGCGCGAAAACACCCGCTCGCGCGCCATGCTCTATTCCGAGCCCGCCCTCTGCCAGCAACTGCTCGAAAAAATCACCTAAGCCACCATCGTCTACGTCAAGGCCCAGATCGACGCCGGCGCCGACGTCATCCAACTATTCGACAGCCAGGGCGGCACACTCGCTCCCCATCTCTTCTGGGAAGTCTCCGGAAAATGGATGAAACAGATCGTCGCCGCCATCGACGGCGCGGCACCCACCATCGCCTTCGCGCGCAATGTC
>JBNLGU010000100.1:0-9923 GCA_050306215.1 Pontiella sp. | reverse complement strand
ATCCGCCGAAAATGGCGCGTGAACTCGCCGGAAAGGGCGGCTCCGAAGAAGAGCAGCTCGACTGCTACCGCGCCGTCCGCGACGAAATCAAAGCCTTCGTCGAAACCCTTCCCGAATCACTAGAGAAATAAACACCAAGACACAAAGGACTCGAAGAGTCGGAAAGCTCTTTGTCGCATTGCCCATGGAACTTAGCGCGCTTGGTGCCTTTGTGTTTATACGTTTGTGTTATGGAGTAATTGCGGTGCCAGAGTCCGCATAATCCACGAACATGCCGAGCAGGTAGACCATGCCCGCCGTCCAGTTGATGGCGATCTCGTTGGTCTCGAAGCTGGCCTCTTCATCTTTCCAGTCGGTGGCGCCCGGCCAGCCGCCGCCTACCAGCAGCCCCGGCCAGGGGACGTCGATGCCGTCCGCTTCCGAAGGGCGATGGTGCGGATGCATCGGCGGGTTGATGCCCTCGCCGGTCACGTAGGAACGGTTGTAGGTGTTGCGGCCGTACAAATGGCTTAGCTGGTCGATGGCGCAATCCAGGTATTCCCGGCCGCCGTCTTCATCATGGGCGTACTGGAGTATCACGCCCTGAAGGGCAACGCCGCCGTTGCAGCCCCAAAAATAGCCATCCAATCCCCGGCCAAAGCCCTGTGCATCCGCGTCCTCGACGATCGCGTCGGCCACGGCCACCAAATCCTTGCGCACGTCGCGCACGATCGAGCTTTTCCGCCCCTTCCGCTTCGAATGAAGGTAGGTGAACATGCCGAGATTGCCCGGATCGCCCCAGCCCCAGCCGCGGTTAATCTTGTCTTTGAGCTTGGCCGCCCTTTCTTCGAAATCGTCCAGGGCTTTCTCCGAGCCGGTGCTTTCCCAGATTTCGGCGGCGGCCCACAGGCGGAAGTCCGCATCGCGGCAGCCGTACCCTCCGGTGTGGAAATTGCTCTGATCGGCATGATGGTCTTCCGGATTGGCTTGAAGCCAGGCATAGCTCATCTCGGCCGCCGCCTGCAGCTTGGCGGCATAGGCGGCATCGAAGGGTTTGTAGATGCGCGCGGCCTGGGCCATGACCGCTGTAAAGCCGGCGGTGGCGGCGGAACCATAGGGCACCCAGTAGCGGTTTTCCGCGTCCGCCTCCGGCATGACCATGCCCGCAAAGTGGGTCCTTGTCAGCTTGTGCGGAATGCGTCCATCGCCGTAAACCGCCGCGTTCTTCAGCACCCAGTCGAGCTCGTATTTCATCTCGTCGAGAAAGTCGGGACAGGTGCCGCCGGTTTCGGGAATGGGCAGGACCGCCTTGCCGAGCTGCTCCGGGAAACGCTCCCAAGCCTTGAGCATCACGCCCATCGTGAAAGCGGTGTTGACCATGTACTTGCCGTAGTCGCCCGCGTCGTGCCAGCCACCCGTTCCGTCCACCGTGCCGGAGCCGCCCACGAAGTCCATCTTGCCATCCTTCAGGTGACAGGCGTCATGGTGGAAGGTCTCGCCGCCGTGGAGGATCGTAACCGCCGTGCCGCAACGCAATCCGTACAGGCCGGCCATCTGCAGCTCGAAGGACTTGTTGTACACATCGTCCGCCACCTGGAAATCGACCGAACGGCCCACGCCTTCGACCTCAAGGTAGAAACTCCCCTGCCCCTTCAGCGCGGAAAAATCGACCCGCTGCACCATCTCGTCGCTGTCGGATGTCACGGTCGCGGAATCGAGCTTGCCCCTCAGCGCAACGGCACCGTCGGACACCCTGCGGATGTTCCATACGGCATCGCCGTGGTCGCCCATAACGGTGGCGCGCTTAGCATAGGATGGCTTGTAGCCAATGGAATTGACCCGTACGTCGTTGGTGACGGCAGCATGAAGCAGATCAGGCATAAAACAGACCCCTATTGTTAAGGTGATGATTCTGGCGATATTCCATTTCATAGTCGTTATTTCGATTTAATTTTTTCCCTGTAGCACCCGGATTGGGGGAGCTGGCTATCAGGTTATGCTCGCCTTCTTCTGAAGAAAGCTTTCAAAACCTGTACACTACAATGTCTATTCCTTCAAATACAGGAACGGATTCCATGCATATCGATCATTCCGACATGCACGGAATCCGCCCAATCAATCCTTCTGTACTATTGCTTCAATCCTTGCTGATCCGCCGCTAAACTACGGGGCGGTTACCGAGTCGCTGGTTTCGACGTTGAGACCCGGGTTGTAGGCCGAGCCCGATGCGGTGACGTTCGCCACCGTTAAGGTATAGGTTCCGCCGTTCTTCACCTTGGAAGACTCGAACCACACCACGCCGCTGCCATCGGTCGAGGCCGTGGCCGATCCGCCCGTTGCTCCCGACCAGTTCACGGACACCGAAGCGTTCGGCACAACTGCACCGGAATCGTTCTTCACCGTGATGGAGGCAATACCGGAGATGCGGTTTCCGCCATACACGCCCGAGCTCATGGCGATGTCCGCAATGTAGACTTCCGGCTGCGTCCCGGCCGGGTCAACGTTGATTTCCAACGTGGCCGTGGCGCTGCCACCCCGTCCGTCGTCCACCTGCACCGTCCAGCTGTTCAGGCCCACATCGCCGGCACCGGGCGTACCCGAAAGCGAGCCGTTGGGCGCAACGTTCAGCCATGACGGACCGGAGACCTTGGAAAAGGTCAGCGGATCTCCGTCCGGATCGGATGCGTTGTCCGCGATGCTGCTACCATAGGAAGAACCCTCGATCGCCCCGGCTTCCGACACGGGATCGGAGCTGAAGGTCGGCGACTGGTTGGCCGGCGGTTCACCGGAGGAGCGGATGTACATTTCGTCGACGAACAGCGAATCGAAATTCCGGTTGCCCGACGAATGGTCGGTGGCGACTACGCGGATGTAGACCATTCCGTGTACGCTCGCCGGCAGTACGTATGTCTGCGCAACATTATCGTCGGCGGTCTTCGTGACGGTCAGCATATCGGTGAAGTTGGCATTGTCCGTCGAGTAGGCGAAAACGAAATCGTCGCCCTCGCTATTGGCTGTCTTGTGGGCCTCCACATAGAAGATGACCGAGCTGCCGCCCGCGACGTTGATCGTCCATTTGTGCTCCAGATAGGAGTGGCGGCTGTTGGGCTTCCCGCCACTTTCGACTTCCGAGAGCGTCTCATAGGCGTTGTCGCTGTTATGCGTATCGGTAAAGCTGCCCGACACCGCAACGGCGATAGGCATATCCGCGTTGGCCACGTCGTAGACCGGAGCGCTTCCGCCCTGCGAGGTTGCACTGGCTTCCGCCGAGTCCGCACTCTCGCCCACACTGTTCACCGCCGACACCACGTAGTAGTACGGCGTACCGTTGACCACGCTGTCGTCGGTGTAGCCGGTGGAGGAAACGGCGCTAATCGTGGCGTAGGGCCCGCCACTGACCGTGGAGCGCTTGACCTTATAGCCGGTTGCTCCGGAAGAAGCAGTCCAGCTCAGAAGGTTTTGGGAATAGTCGCCCGTGGCGACCAGGCCGGTCGGAGCGGACGGCAGCGGGACATCCCAGGAGATGGAGTCGATGTAGCACGTACCCGTCCAGGCGGCGGTGGTCGAGAACTGAACACCCAGTTCCTGCAATGGGGTTACGGCAGTCGTCGGCACCGTCAGGGTGACCGTATTCCAGGCACCGGGTGTCAGGCTTCCATACCAGCTCGAAGTCCATCCCCAGTTGTAGTCCATCAGGTAGGGCTGCAACACGTTGACCGGACTGCCGGCCGGGATCCAGACATGGAAGGTAATCGTCGAGCCTGCGGTTAGCGACACGTTGCCCACGAGTGCGGCCGAGGTGCCCGCGGTCGAGCCATTGAAGTTTACGGCCAGCGACTGGTTGCCCACGTAGGCCTGCACGGAGGAAACGGCAACGCCCGAAATCTGGCTGCCGCTGGCGATCCATCCTTGCGAACTGGATTCAAAGTTGAATGGCGCCGTGTCCGGGTTGGTGCCGGAGGTCGTCGCATGGGCTTCGGCCGTGAAACCCGACAGCCCGGAGCTGTTGACGGCGACCGCCTGGTAGTAGTAGGTCACGCCGTCGTTTAGGCCGGAGTCGGTGTAGGACGTGCCGGTGATACCGGTGGCGAACGGGGCCAGGTTGCACTCGCTACCGGATTCCGTCGCCCGGTAGAGGTTGTAGCTGGTGGCTCCGCTGGCGGCGTTCCAGGAGAGGTCTATTTGGCCGGTTCCTGCGGTCGCGGTCAGGCCGGTCACCGCGTAGGGGGCGCCGTTCGGAGGCGGCAGTGCTGCTCCGCCCGTGATCGCGACGACCACGTCCGGGTTAACGACCGCACCGGTGTTCCAATCGAGCAAATTTCCATGCGTGCTCCAGAAAAAGGGACTGATCCCGTGGGCGCGGGCGGATTCCGCAGCATACTTGTTCCAATAAGACACGGAAGCCTTGTTCCAGGTCGCCGAGGTCCCGGAAAGGGATGCGGGATACGCCCCGAACTCACCGATCAGGACCGGAATGCCCTGGCTGACATACTGGTCATACAACTGCTGGTGGAACGCGTCGATCTCATCTTCTTCGCCCCAGGTGGCGTTGCGTCCGGGATCGCCGGAATAGTAGTAGGCCTGCCCCCAGAAATATATCGCATCGCCCCACTGTTGATCGGTGTGGAAAATCGTGAACAGGGAAGGCGTATACTGGTGATATTCGACCATCATGCGGTTGGGGGTCGGGTCCGACGGCAGGTTGTTCATCCACGACGGCTCCGAAACGCTTTGCAGCACCAGCCAGCGGTTGGCATTGTTTCCGCCGGTGCCGCGAACCGCGTCGATGAAGGTCTGGTAGTAGACCATCAGTGTGTTCATCACCTCGGGACTGGCCACGCTGGGTTCGTTTGCAGCGGCAAAGAGCAGATGGTTGTCGTAGCCGGCAAACGCGGTGGCAATCTGCGTCCAGTAGGCATTCATCTTCGCGTTGAGCTCCGGATCCACGGTGGTCGTAAGATTGTTCTCCAGCCAACCGCCGTCCCAGTGGTCGTTGATGACGACATAGAAATTTGCGGCGATGGCCCAGTCCACCACCTCTTTGACGCGTGCCATGAAGACCGGATCGATCTGGTAGGTGGATTGGTTGGCATGGCTATCCCATGCGCACGGAATTCGAATGGCATTGAACCCCTCGGAAGCGAAACCGTTGATCAGCGACTGGGTGGCCGCCGGCCCCCAGGTGCCTTCGCCGTTGGGCGGCTCCAGCGTGTTGCCCAGGTTGCACCCGTAGGTCGGCATCGGAAGCGGCTGGTCGGCCGGGATGGCGGCCCGGCTGCCCGGCGCGGAGCACAATAACGCCAGTCCGGCCATGAGTCCCCCCATTCGCCGCAACCATCGCACGGGTCGTGGGGGTGAAAACCGAAGACGAGGGATGGACTTGCGGTATGTACAACGCATGGTAGTGCCTTTCTTTTTGGTTTTCCATTCTTCCAAGAGGCCCTTGCCGATTGGACGGGGAACAGTGCGCCACCGCTCCCGTTGCTAATGTAACATGATAGGTATAATCAAGTTTCAATAGCTCATGGCCAAATTTCTGCGCCGTACTTCATGATCTAGTAACATTTACTAGCCGACATCCCGTCTGGCGGATGTCTACGAGCGTATTCTCCACGTCGATTTTCCGTGGAGGAAACGGGGTTCCGAAGGCACGGAACACCCGACCTGCCAACAACAAACGTCCGCTACTTGGTGTTTCCGATCACCCCGAACGCGGGACCGTCTAGCGTCATCTCGCCGGGATACGCCTTCATTTGCGAGACCAGCTTTTCATTGACCGGCACCGTCTTGAACACCGGCAACACCTTGCGTTGTCCCGCATCGGAGTCAACCCGTGGATAGTCCATCCCCTTCTGCTCTACCAGCAGGCGGCATCCGAAAAAGCCTCCGGGTATTTCGCCGATCAAGACCTCCATGTCTACGCGCTGCCCTTTGCGCAGATCAATCCAGTCTCCAATGACCAAGCGGTTTGCCGCGCGCACGTAGTTTCCTGTCGCCGTAAAAGGCTGACCGTCCTCCAGCTTGATTTGAGAAAGGATGCCGCTGAACCCTGTGCCGGCTTTATAACCAGCGGAAAGCTTCGGGAAGACATCCTTCCAGAGCACTCCCGAAATCGCCCCGTAGTCGTTCTTGTTGATTTGGAACTTGCGATTGTCGTCATCACGGCTTTGCCAATCGGTCATCCGGCCAATATGTTCGGGCCAGCAGGCATCCAGCACGACCCGGCGGTTCACGCGAACGATCAATGCATCGTCGGCCAGCCCCACAAACCGGTACTTCCCGTCTTCTGGTGCGGCAATCTGTCCCCGGTAGACGCAGATCCAGTAGCTCGGCTTCACCTGGTCCTCCACACCAAAGGCTTTGGGTGCCGCATCCGCCGACATCGGCGGCATGTTGAATGTGGTGGCATACTTCTGCTTGGGAGCGACAAAGTAGTCCTGCAACTCTCTTTCCCGCATGCCGGACCTGACAAAACGGTTGATTTCCTCCATGCACAACGCTTGCGCCTGCCCATCGAAGGTGTCTTTTTCCGCCAGCTTCCCGATCGGCGTGAGTTCGCCCTCCCGCGTCTGCTTCAGGTCATAGAAGTGTCCGATGAACTCGTTGCCTCCGCCCCGGCTTTTGCTGCTACCGAACAGATCCATATCGAAGCCGAACCCGAGGCCTCCCAGACCTTCGCCGGCCCCAAATCCAGCCCCCCCCTTGATGCCCACGATTTCCGGCATCGTAATATCGATGTTCGTCTTGGTCTTCGTGACGATGGTCTTGCGCAACTTGGGGGCCTGGGTTTTCTTTTGCTGCTTCACCGGCACCTGTAGCTTCCTGAGTTTCATCTTTGGGCGGTTCACCTCTCTAACCTCGAACGTTTGTTCCGGCTTCACGTAGACCTGCACGGCAACAAACGTCAACGCCACCGCCACAAACACCGCATGAACGACCACGCTCACCACAAAGGCGCTTGATTTCCTGTAGTTTAGACAAAACCGTTTCTTCTTTCCATTATCCATATCCACCTCGTTCGATAATAACATTAATCCCGGACTGTAATTTCACCCACCGATCCCCCGCAACAAACGGGCGTTTTTTGCAAGCCCGGCCCATCCCGCAAACCACCCGGCATCAGAGCCTGGTCAAACCAAGAAAATAGACATCGTTTTCCCGCAGCTCCAGTTCCCGTGAGAAAGCGGTGCCTGGGGCGATGGTGACGATCTCCTTTGCAACCGGGGCCCCGTCGTTTTGACGTTTCATTTCCTCTACTTGTTTCTTAGACAGCTGGCTGGGCTTGCCTAGATCCAGATAAGTGGTAAAGGCATCGTTGCAGCGATAGCCGACCTTGTAGATCTCCAGCGCATAGGTTCCCGCCGGCACATTCGCGAGATTGATTTTCAGCTTACCCTTGGACTTTGCAGGCAGGTCGCGCACATAGTATTGCTGGTTGTTGATCCCTTCCTCCAGCGTGTAGGTATAGTCCCACGCCAGCACCTGGATGTTGCCGTCGGCATCCTTGCTCGCCCACGATGTGGAATCGTCATTGACCAGCTCGGTATCCCCCAGCCGGTTCATGAACTGGTAGGCATAGAAGGCCGGCTTGTTAATGCCCTGGATCGTCAGTAGTCCGAACCCCCCGTGGAACGGGGTAAACCGCGGGCCGGGTTCCTCGAAGATATCCGTGAACACCCAGTACGACATGGACTGCGCGGCATCGTCCACCTGCTTGATCTTCTGCAGGATGTAGGGGGCTTCGTGATAGCTGTCGTGGAGCGGATCGGCAGGCGTATAGGACGAACTCCATTCGGTATAGTGCAGTTCCAGATCGGGCATCGGAGATTCGGAAATTTCCTTCCGCGAATTCAGCACATCGCCACTCAAGGCCATGGTGTCCTTGGCAAGGACCGTACCCGACTGGCCAAACTCATCCAGATAGCCCTGGTTCACCCCGTATGCGTGGGTGCTGATGAAATCGAGCGGGACGTCATTCTTCTTGCAGAAATCGATCAATTCGGGTTCCCATGCCGCGCCGGCCGTTGCAGGACCGCCCACACGATACGCGGGATTCACGCTCTTCACCGCTTTCGCGGCATAGGCGTAGAGCTTGAAATAGTCCTCTTGTGTTCCGGTCCAAAAGCCCGGCGACAGGTTCGGTTCGTTCCAGACCTCGAAGTACCAGGTCTTGACTTCGTCCGCGCCATACCGCTCCGTCCAGTGCTGCGTGAGGTTCCGGATCAGATCGGCCCATTTGTCGTAATCCTTGGGCGGCGTCACATTGCCCTTCCACCAGAAGATGGTCCGGTCCCCGCTGGCCAAGGCCGCGGGCATGAAACTCAATTCAACAAAGGGCTTCATGCCGATACTTTGCAGATAATCAAACAAGGCATCAACATACATGTAGCTGTACTGCGGATTGCCGTCCCGGTCCTCCTTGTAGACCGCCATATCGTCGGTGAGCAAGCCATGCATGCGAATGTATCTAAATCCACACTCCTTCTTGACGTAGGCCAGTTGCTGCTGCCAATCGGCCCGCAACCCTTCGTTGGCGCGACCGGCCCCGACACACTCGTTGAACATCCGGTTCAGCGGGCCCTTCACCTGATTAACATCAACATCAATCGTCCGATCAGATTCACCGGCATCGCTTTGTGCCAGAGCCGCTCCAACGATCATCCCCGCAAGCAGCAGTCGCTTTAAGCCGTTCATTTCATACTCCATGTCATTCTGTCTACAAGCATTGATCTCATCAGGGATCGAGCAGGATAATCCGATCATACTGCTGATCAGAAAGGATGGTTTCCTACAGGTATATGATGTCCTCCCTTACCGGAAACGTTGTTCGGCACAACCAACCCAAACAGCACTCATCTTTATGCTTTCCCACCTTCCGGCCGGGCGTGACGGACTCGGATAGGGAATGCGCAACTGAATATCACAACCGTGCATGTACGATTCCCAATGAGCATTTAACGAAACATGTATAACCGCGTTTTCCAAAATCATGAACAGACTTCGGATTTACGAGATCTGTTACAGTAACAGCAACCATCGCTTTCCGCCGTCTAAACGGGGCGGATCGCTCCAACCGAGCCTGCCCGGGATTGCAACACAAGAAATGCTTATTTCTGCCTCCAAAGAATCAGCTCTTTTGCATCCTCACGGGGCTACCCCGACGATGCGCAAGAAGCAAAAAAGGCCCCGCCGGAATGGCGGAGCCTTTTTTGCGTTTACTGAATCAAACAATGATTCAGAGGGGCATCATATCCTGAAGCGGCGACGAACAAACAACACGCCAGCTCCCGCAAATGCAACCAGACCAATCGTAGCCGGTTCCGGGATGACGTTGATATTGTCAATGGCCAGTGTCTGGGTACCATTGTCAGTATACGTTGCGCCAAAGCCGTCTCCAGCCCAAGTTCCAAGGGTCCAAGCAAAACCCAGTACGGAGTAGGCGAGCCCGGGATCCGAGATGGTGGCCGCATAGGGGGTCAGGTCATACGTCAGCGTTTGGAAGCTTCCGTTCACCAAGCTACCTGTAGTCGGAGCAACCGATTGCCAATCACCCTCATAGTTGAGAATGAGATCGACATCATTTTTGTAAACACCCCAATTGTTTGCATTCGCCCAATCGGAATAAACATCCACAGTCACCATGGTCGTGTTCGCATCCACGAAACTACGGGCATCACCGCTAACGATGCCGACCGCCCCCCAACCACCACCAAATATGTTCGTGGTAACCGCGAACGAAACACCGGCACTGTAGATGCCATCGGACGCACGATCCGTGTTCACCGTAGCTGCCCCATCAGCCCACCACCCATTAAAATCTGCGGTCTCGAAGCTGTTACTGTACACCAGTCCTGCGGAACAAAGGGCAGGAATAGCCAAAAGGGCCGCTCCCGCCAGCATGTATTTATACTTCTTCATTTTCTTTCTCCTTTTAACACCCCGCT
>JBNLGU010000099.1:0-9968 GCA_050306215.1 Pontiella sp. | reverse complement strand
GGTCATCGCATCCGTCAATCACCATGCTTAGGCAGTGACTGCCATCTTTGGTTCTTAGGCTGATGTGTATAAGAGAAGGGTTGTCATTATGCACCGTGTTCAAGATGCTTTCATAGATGATGCGGTAAAAATGGATAATTGTATCTTCCTGGAAAGATTCCTCGGAACCATCCAGATCAATTTTAAAATTCAAGGTGCCGGATTCGCCAAAATACGATGTGAGCTCGTCCAATGCAGATTCCAGGCCTGTTTCCATCATTTTGAAAGGGAACAAGGTACGAGAAACCTTTCTGGCCATATTCAGGCTTTTTCCCGCATCGTGAATTATGTCCTCTACCTGCGGGACATATTTCGAGTGGCTGGATTCGAGATCGTTCTTAACAGAGGAACTGTAAAGTAGAAGTCCTGTAAGGTTTTGTCCGAGTCCATCGTGTATATCTTGGCCAAGGCTCCTTCTGAGTAGTTCATCGTCGCTAATGAGTTGCTCAATGAGTTGATTCAACTCTTGGGTCCGCTCGGCGACTTTTTTATCCAGAATGACGGAGAGGTGCTTCAACTGGTCTCTTTGCTGCTTCAACGAACCCACAAGAAATACGACGATGACGGGCGTGCAAGTTCCAAATGCCTTTGCCTGATACGTGGTCAGGATGTCTCCGTAAAAATCCATCAGGAACATGTGATATGGCATTGTCAGCATAAAGATGATCAATGCTTTGCTCGAATCCAGCAACCATGCGCTTAGGGCATAGAGAGCAATCGATGGGATTGCCATATTTACATTATACTTGGGAAACAAGGAGAAGCTGATGAATACGTAGGAGATCCAAAGGCAAGCTAAGATGATGTATTTCATTTTCTTCATTCACCATAAGATACCAAAGATCAAAGTGGTAACAATCTCTTTGTTGAGTGTGGAATAGGGTTCTGTGGCGGTTGGATAACTGGATGTAGATTCGATTTGCGGCGTTTCCGGCGATTCCCTAAAGTGCGCGGATTATGAAAAAAACACCACTGCATGAGCAGCACGTAAAACTGGGTGCCCGGATGGGCGAATTCGGAGGCTGGGACATGCCGATCCAGTACGCCGGCATTCTTCAGGAACATCACCATACCCGCACGAAAGTATCCGTTTTCGACATCTGCCACATGGGCGAGTTCGAGCTGTCGGGGCCGACGGCCTGCCATGATTTGGAACGGCTTTTGACCTGCAATATCGATTCCTTGAAAATCGGGCAGGTGCGCTATGGATTCATGCTCAGGGAGGATGGGGGCGTCATTGATGACCTGACCTGCTATCGCCTTGATACGGAAAAGTATATGCTCGTTGTGAATGCCGGGACCGCGGAAAAGGATGCAGAATGGATTAAATCCAAGATTTCCGATGAAACCCGGTTTGATGATCTATCTCCAGCGCTGGCGAAACTGGACATCCAAGGCCCGGAATCGCGGCATGCTCTTGAGGATGTGCTTGGTTGCACCCTGCCTGATCTAGGTTATTTCCGCTTTAAGGAATTTGAGGCCGACGGCGCGTCCTGTATCCTGAGCCGGACGGGTTATACGGGAGAGTTTGGCTATGAGATCTATTTACCCAATGAAGCGGTTGTTCATCTGTGGGGGAAGCTGATCGCCCACGATTTGATTGAACCAGCCGGACTTGGGGCTCGCGACACGCTGCGTTTGGAGATGGGTTATCCCCTGTACGGACATGAGCTTTCAGAGAGCGCTTCGCCGGTTGCTACGTCGCGCGGTGCGTTCATAAATCCAAGGAAGGGTTTTATTGGTCAGGAAACCGTCGTCTCGGACATGGAACATCCAACGTCCTACCTAGTTGGTCTGAAGCTTGATACGAAGCGGGCTGCGCGCGAGCACGACAAGGTATTCTGCAATGGATCCGTAATTGGGGAGGTTACCAGCGGATCTGTCGCCCCCAGCTTGGATGTGGCCGTCTCGATGGCTTTCGTTTCGTGCGGTATAGCCGAGATCGGCCAGATGGTAGAGATCGATATTCGTGGAAAGAAATTTCCGGCCGAGGTGGTCGGTCTACCGTTTTACAAAAACGGTACCGCCCGCAATTGATTTACAAGGAAGAACCAAACTATGAAAAAAACGCCATTTTGCGCGACAAGTGAACAGGATCAGGCCGCAATGTTTGCATCATTGGGCATAGCGGATTTTGACGAATTGTTTACCGGCATTCCCAAAGACCTCCGGTGCGATGAGCTGGATATTCCCGAGGGATTGTCCGAGATGGAAATGATGCAGCATATCCGTAAGATTGCGCGGAAGAATTCCATCAATCTGGTCAACTTCTGTGGCGCCGGCTTTTACGATCACTACATTCCCGCCGCCGTCAACGCACTGTCGAGCCGCGGCGAATTTTATACGGCCTACACTCCGTACCAGCCGGAAGCGTCGCAGGGCACACTGCGGGCGGCCTTCGAATACCAAACGGCCATCTGCCGGCTGACGGGAATGGAGGTTGCCAACGCTTCGCTCTTCGATGGCGGAACGGCGCTTTTTGAAGGAATAATGATGGCCTTGCGCCATACCCGCCGCAACAAAGTGCTGGTGGACGAAGGAGTTAACCCGATCTATCGGGCCATGCTACGTTGCTATACGCAAAACCTGTCGGTGGATTACCAGGAAATCCCGCTGTCGAAAAACGGGGTGGCGGATCGGTTGGCCTACCAATCGGCGTTGGACGAGACGGTGGGTGCCGTTGTGCTTCAGAACCCCAACTTTTTCGGATGTCTGGATAATCTTGGCCAGCTAATCGACCGGATTCATGAGGTGAAAGCCCTGGCGATCATGTCGGTCTATCCAATGGCCCTTTCGCATGTTGAAACGCCCGGCGCAATGGGGGCCGACATCGTCACCGGTGAAGGACAGAGCCTGGGATTGCCGCTGAACTTCGGCGGTCCCTATCTGGGTTTTATGGCCACGAGAAAAGAGCTGGTGCGAAAGATGCCCGGACGGATCGTCGGGGAAACGGTTGATGCGCAGGGACGGCGAGGATATGTCCTGACGCTTCAGGCCCGTGAACAGCATATCCGGCGCGAAAAGGCCACTTCCAACATTTGTTCGAATGTCCAGCTATGTGCGTTGCGGGCCATCATCTACCTCTCGCTGGTCGGACGTGAAGGATTCCTCGAGGTTGGGCGCGATTGCATGGACAGGGCCAGCTATGCCTGGCACAAGATCACCAAGATTCCTGGGGTTGAGCCGGCATTCAACCGTCGGTTTTTCAACGAGTTTGCGGTGCGGCTTCCGCGGGATGCCTCGGATGTCGTCAGTGCCTTGGTCGATCAGGGCATTGCGGCGGGCTTCCCGGTGGGGCGCTACTATAAAGGCATGGAGAATATACTGTTGCTGGCCTTCACCGAAAAGCGGACCAAGGAGGAAATCGATATTATGGTAGCCAAGCTGGAAAGTGCTCTGAAAGCATAAGGAATACGCCAAATGAAACTGATCTACGAAAAATCATCGCCCGGCCGGCCCGGCGTTCAAATGTCTTCCATCAAGATTTCGCCCACGGAGGAAATCCCGGCGAAGTATCTGCGTAGCAAGCCCGCCGAGCTTCCTGAGGTGTCGGAGGCGGAGGTGGTGCGCCATTTTACGGCGTTGTCACGCCTCAACTTTTCAGTCGATACCCACTTCTATCCGCTGGGGTCTTGCACGATGAAGTACAATCCCAAGGCCTGCGAGGCGGCGGCGAACCTGTCG
Source organism: Pontiella sp. (assembly GCA_050306215.1). GTDB lineage: Bacteria > Verrucomicrobiota > Kiritimatiellia > Kiritimatiellales > Pontiellaceae > Pontiella. The sequence goes on along the minus strand of JBNLGU010000099.1, from coordinate 6,245 downwards.
GAGTTGACCGAAGTCCACCCGTTGTGGCCGCAGCTGCGGGGCGGGGGCTTGCTGACCCAGGGATCGCTGGCGGTTTTGTACAACACCGAGCGCATGCTTTCCGAGTCCACAGGGCTGGATGAGTTTACCTTGCAACCGATGGCTGGCGCGCACGGCGAGTTGACCGGCGTCATGATCATGGCGGCCTATCACAAGGATCGCGGCAATACCGAAAAAGATCACATCATCATTCCTGATTCGGCCCACGGAACCAATCCTGCCAGCGCTCAACTTGCGGGCTACAAGGTGGTAACGGTTCCATCCGATGACAAGGGGATGATGGATTTCGAGCTGTTCAAGGCGGCGCTCAACGAGAAAACGGCCGGCGTCATGCTGACATGCCCGAATACGCTGGGTGTTTTTGAGACGCGCATTCGGGAAATCTGCGATGCGGTGCACGGGGTGGATGGTCTCATGTACTACGACGGCGCAAACTTCAATGCGATCATGGGCCGCTACAAGCCCGGCGATATGGGTTTCGATATCTGCCACCTGAACCTGCACAAGTCGTTTGCAACGCCGCACGGTGGCGGGGGGCCGGGGGCTGGCCCGGTCGGCGTGGTTGACAAGCTTCGCGACTACCTACCCATCTCGCGAGTCGTCAAAACGAATGACGGCACCTATGCACTGAACTATGACGCCCCTAAAAGCATTGGCTATATTGCCCCGTTCTACGGAAACTTTGGTGTGATTGCGCGAGCCTATGCCTACATGCTGTCGCTCGGACGGGACGGCATGTTGGGCACTAGTAACCGGGCCGTGCTGAATGCCAACTACCTTCAGGAAAAACTGCGTCCGTTGTTCGGTGCCGAATACAAGGGCCGTTGCATGCACGAGTTTGTCTTTTCCGGGAAGTGTTTGGCGCCGTACGGTATCCACACGTTGGACCTGGCCAAAGGCATGATTGATCGTGGGATCCATCCACCAACCGTGTATTTCCCGCTCAATGTGCCGGAAGCGTTCATGGTCGAGCCCACTGAAACCGAGGATCGGGACACGCTGGATCGATTCGTTGAAGTGGTTGGAGAACTATTCGAATTGGCCAAAAACGACCCGGAAAAGCTTCATGAAGCACCGGTTTCCACGCCGGTTGGACGGTTAGACGAAGTCAAGGCGGCCAAGGACATGCGGCTTAGTTTTTCGTGACAAATGAAAAACCTTCGCTATTGTCTGAACAAAAGCTGACCGATTTGGTCGCATATGACTAGTTGGAAAGAAACCCAAAAGGAGATCCAGCATGAAGAAAGTACTAGGAATAGCAGTGGTTGCCTTGATGATGGCCGGTTCCGTGGCCATGGCATGCGACACGTGTGGTTGCAAGGATAAGAAGGCTGAGAAGAAGGCTGAATGCACGGCGTGCGACCACGCCAAGAAGTGCGACAAATGCACGGACGAAAAAAAGTGCGAAGCGTGCACCAAGAAAGTCGAAGACAAGAAGGCTGCTGAAAAGAAGGCTGAAGAAAAGAAAGCCGAAGCCTCCGAGTAGACCGTCTCGGTACAAAAGGATCAAGGGCCTCTCTCTACGGGAGGCCTTTTTTGTTTAAACCGTGAAATGGGTTTGCTCATAAAATGCCGCCGCGTTATCGTTCTCAAACATTTATCTAGAGGAATCTACATGGACGAAAATGATGCAAGGGAAGTAGGCACCGTGGATAATTCACCAACGGTGGACGAGAAATCATGGGCCATGGGGTGTCACCTGCTGGCGTTGGTGGCGAACTTTGTGGGACCGCTGGTTTTCTGGTTGGTGAAACGTGAGAGTAGCGCCTTCATCGATGATCAAGGCAAGGAGGCGGTAAACTTCCAGATCAGCATCATGATCTACACCATGGTTTCATACGTCCTCGTCTTTTTCATTATCGGAGCGCTTCTGCTGCCTGCTGTCATGGTTTTTGATCTTGTATGTGTAATTATCGCCGCAACTAAGGCGTATAGCGGGGTGAATTATCGCTACCCGCTATGTATTCGATTTATCAAATAGGTTAATGGACGAAAGGAAGAGCATGTCGGCTAGGATTATTGACGGGAAACAGGTTGCCGCGGACATACGAGCGGAACTCAAGGACGAGGTGTCCAGATTAAAGGACCAGGGCGTGGTTCCCGGGTTGGGGGTTGTGCTGGTTGGCGAGGATCCGGCGTCAAAGTCCTACGTGACCGCCAAGGAAAAGGCCTGTCACGATATCGGCATCTTTTCCGACGACAACCGCCTGCCGGCGGAAACCACCCAGGAGGAGTTGCTCGCCTTGGTTGAGCGCATGAATCAGGATCCCAAGATCAATGGTATCCTGGTCCAGCTTCCACTACCTAAGCATATCGACGAGGCCGCTATCCTGCTGGCGATCGATCCGGATAAGGATGTTGATGGATTCCATCCCATGAATGTCGGTAAAATGGTAGTTGGCGAAAAGGCGTTTCTGCCGTGCACGCCGCACGGAGTGTTGCAACTGCTCCAACGGAGCGGAGTCGAAACCTCGGGCGCGCACGTGGTGGTGGTTGGCCGAAGCAATATTGTTGGCAAGCCGGTCGCAAACATGCTGTTACAGAAAAAAGAGGGAGCGAATGCCACGGTTACCCTTTGCCATACGCGCACCAAGGACCTTGGCTACCATACCCGGCAGGCGGATATCATCATTGCCGCATCTGGCTGGCCCAATACCATCACGGCCGATATGGTCAAGGAAGGCGCGGTCGTTATTGATGTGGGGGTCAACCGGGTTGAGGACGCATCCCGCGAGCGGGGATACCGGCTGGTGGGCGACGTCGATTTTGATGCGGTGAAGGAAAAGGCCTCGTTGATCACGCCGGTACCGGGTGGTGTGGGGCCCATGACCATCACCATGTTGCTGTACAATACGGTTGAGTCGGCCAAGCGGGCCAATGGGATTGACTGATCCCATTGTGGCGCGCATATTCGTTGCAGCGTAACGCAGTTGAAGGAGGTAGGATATGATCTCGAAGAACATGGAATCCGAACTGAACGAACAGGTAAACAAGGAATTCTATTCCGCCTATCTGTACTTGGCGATGTCCGCCTATTGTACGAAAATCGGCTTGCCGGGTTTTGCCCACTGGATGCGCCTCCAATACGAGGAGGAAAACCTGCATGTCACCAAGATGTACGACTATATTCTCGACCAGGGGGGCGAGGTGCAACTCAAGGCTATTGAAGAACCGCCGAAGGAATATGGCACACCGATCGAGATCTTTGAAGCGACCTTGGAGCACGAGCAGTTCGTGACCAAATCGATCCATAACCTAATGAGCTTGGCCGTTGAAGAGCGCGATTATGCCACCCAAGCCTTTCTGCAATGGTATGTGACCGAGCAGGTGGAGGAGGAAGCCAATGTACAGGACATCCTGAATCCCCTCCGCATGGTCGGTAGCGACAAGGGCGGCTTGATGATGATTGACCAAAAGCTGGGGGGAAGGCCGGCCCCGGTTGCGCCGCAGAAATAAGCAAGGAGACCCGTTGTGAAGCTACACAAGCCAATCCTGTTCGTTGTCGTGCTGCTGATGGTCGTTCCGGCCGTGTCGTTTTCCTCGGAAGGGAGCACATTGTTGCTGATGCCCCGCGAGGAAGAGGTGGTCAAGGTGGGGCTGGACGTGGGCAACCGGTTTTCTACGATCCTTCTAAGCTACAAGATTGTTCCGAGCGGTCAGCTTTCATTGCATGGCTGGAGCGGCAAAGAATGGGTCAACGTTACTCCCGAATCCTATGCGGAGGGATCGTTTTACACGGTTGCTCCCGTTTCCGCGGTTCTCGTTGCCGAAGAAGGGGTGGAAATTCCTGAACAGCTGATCCCCGGCGCGGCGTGGTGCCCCGAAGTCTACCGCATAGCCACGGTTGAAACACGTCCGCTGATTCACCTGTTGGGTCGCCACTATGACTTCAAGTACAAGGATTGGAAATGGTTCTCCGAAAACTATCAATTGCCGCTCGACTGCATCAATCCGGATGGATTGAACGTAGCCTGGTATCATCGCCGCATGGTGGACAACATGAAGGCGCAGGGAACGGACTCGTATTCCGACTTGAACCATCTGCGGATCATTCGCATGCCGGAGCTTGCTTCGGAGCAGGAGCCGGTGGAAGTGGCCGATGAAACAGATGCCGTAGCGCCGGAAGAATCCGTTGATCCTGTGGCCGATGAGGATGTTGCGGAGGAAAGCAATCCGCTGACCAACGATGTTCCCCAAGCGGTGGTCATGGGAGACGGTGCGCCCGAAGAAGGGACTATGGACAATGCTACAGACGAAGAATTGGAACCGATTGATCAGGAGTAGTGCATGAGGATGTTTGTGCAAAAAATTACCTTGGCCGCGTTGTTCGGCTCGGTTGCCTTGATGATCTCCGGCTGTGTGAAGGAGCATATCGAGCCGGCCTACATCCCGAATGTATCCACCACTCAGAACAGCGATGGATTGGTGACGATTTGCTGGCAGTCCCGAAAAGGATACAATTACCGCCTCTGCGCATGCGAGCAGGAACGGGTGGTGGTGAACCAGAAGGTCTACAGAGGTACCGGGCAGGAAATCGTTGTGCAGTTTAAGCGGGATGTCAGGAAGCCGTTGCCGGACTACAGCGTCATTCCTGAAAAGCTCGATTGATTGCCGGTTCGTCCCTTCAAGACGCAAGCTAGAGCACCGGCGCCATCAACGAACAAAGGTTTTCCGCCAGCTTCTGGATGGCGGGGCGTTGAATCCATTCTTCCAGTTTAACCTCGGTGCTGCGATCCATATCCTCGTGGATCATGAGTTTTAGCTTGTCGATGGCCGGCTCGTCTTCGACGAGTGCCGTGGTTTCGTAGTTTAGCTCCAGGCTGCGGACATCCAGGTTGGCAGTACCGACCAACGCAACGCAATTGTCGACCACCATTGCCTTGGCATGGATGAACGGGGGACGCCGATGATAGATACGAACGCCCGCTGCCAATAGTTCCTCATACAGCGCTTTCGAGGCCATGCCCGCATAGTGGTGGTTGTTCTTTTCTGGAAGAACCAGTCGGATGTCCACTCCGCGGTGTGCGGCGGAGCGCAACGCCTGGATAATATCGCTGGTCGGGACAAAGTACGGGGTGACGATGAACAGTTGCTTCTGGGATAGCGTGATGGCGTTGAAGAAGGCTTCGCCGGCCACGTCCGGTGGTTCCGAGGGGCCGCTGTCGATCAGGCGCGCGCGCGACGGACCGATGGAAAGCATTTCGGGAAAATGATCGGTGTTGAGTAGTTGGTCGATGGGTTCGGACGTCATGAAAAACCAGTCGCGCAGGAAGGAAAACTGAAGCTCGTGAACCAGGGGGCCTTCGACCATGAAGTGGTAGTCGCGAATGGCCTCATGCTTGTCCGTGGTTAGGTTTTCTTCGGCAATGTTGACTCCTCCGAAAAAGGCAATGTGGCCGTCAATGACGAGGTTTTTCCGGTGGTTGCGCAGGTTGATCTGGAACTGGCGTTTAAGAGGGTTGGCCTGGGTCCAGCCGCACACGTGCAAGTTATCGACCCTTCTGTACTTGCGGAACATGCCGCCCAAGTAGGCGTGGGTGGATCCGAAGCGGTCGAAGAGTAGCCGAACCTTTACGCCTTCCTCGGCTTTTTTCTTCAGCTCTTCCAGAAAGAGGCGGCCGGTGGCATCGCGGTTGATGATGAAGCTTTGCAGGTGGATGTGGTTCTTGGCTTGCCGGATGGCTTCGAGCATTCGCGGGTAGGCTTCATCGCCGCTGATCAGCGGAACCACGGTGTTTCCGTCCAGCAGCGGGTGCTCTTCAATCAAGGCTTCGAGCGACCGGTTGAGCTGGCGCGAGTATGCATTATCGATATCCGCGAGGGAGGAACGGAAACTATAGTGCCACGCAATGAACGGCCCGTCTTCCGCATGCATCGCTTCTCGATGATCCATCATCAACCGGTTCGATGTCCGCTTCATCGAGCCCTTGAGCGGAATCCGGTCCACGCCGAACGTGAGGTAGAGCAGGGGGCCGATAAGGGGGAACGACCACGCCACAAAAATCCACAGGATCGTGGCGCTCGCGTTGCGCCTCCTTTTCAGGGCATGGAGGCTCACACCGATGAAAGCAACGATGTGAAGGGTTGTGCTGAGGAGCACCCAGTATTCGATGTCGGCGAAACGTTCCTGCATTCAGTCATGCTAGCGGGAGGCGTGGGGGAAGCATAGTGAAAAGTATGCGTGAAGTGTTGTCATTGGACTGAAA
>JBNLGU010000098.1:0-10092 GCA_050306215.1 Pontiella sp. | reverse complement strand
GGTGAAGCTGACATGGTCGAAAACGGATTCGTTGAGCGTACCGTCATTATGGCTGCACACCGCCAGCCCCACGTAGTATTGGCTGGACATGTCCACGGAGGTCGCCCCCAGCAACGACCAGTCCGCACCGTTGTCCGAACGGTAGGCGGTGAACACGTTGCCCGCGCGTTCGAGCCGGACCCAGTATGGCGCGGCTACGCCGCCCGAATCCGTAACGCCCGAGGCCGATCCGCCCGTCGATGACCTTTGCTGCAGTGCAACACCGTTAACAGGAGACAGGAAATGGATAACGTACTTGGAGTCGGCGTTGAGCGTATCGCGCATCATGATGCCAGCCTTGGCCCACCCATCCGTGTTATCCATGCTCAAGACCCGTGCAGTAAGCGATTGGTCGCCTTGCAGGGCCTGGAACACATAGCGAAACTCGTCCGACGTGTACCAGATATCGGAGCCCGATCCATTGATGGTGAACTCGCCGCCGGACTCGCTGAAGGATCCGGTTGCGCCCACATCGCCGATATCCTGCGTAAGCCAGGTGCTCGAGGGTTCACCTGCCAGCGCAACGGAAACGGCCGGAGCATTGGCCGACTCCCCTGCCCCGTCCTCGGCACTGACCGTATAGAAGTAGAGCGTATCGGGAGAAACGGCGGTGTCGGTATAGGCCATATCCACAAGGTTCGATGCTATGGTCGTGTAGGTTGCTCCGCCATCGGTCGAGCGCTTTACGTTGTAGGTTGCCTCAACGGACGGACTGTACCAGGACAGGCTGACCTGATTAGTTTCCGGCGCGGCGGTCAAGCCGGTAGGGATGGCACCGCCGATGGCCGAGGCCGGGCCGATCTTGAAAGCAATAGCGGTTTCCGAGGGAATAGCCGGCATGGAAGCCGGGCAGGTGACCTCCAAACCACTGGCCGTTTGCGACCATGAAAGCGTTTCGGCGCTGCCCAGCATGGAAACCGATCCGACGCTGTCGAGCAGATATCCGGCGGCGGTAGCGAGCGAACTGATGTTCAACGTCGTGCCGGCCGATGGGACATTAAGGTAATAGGCATAGAGACAGCCGTTCGAACCCACGGTAAAGCGAAAATCGCCTTCCGTCGCGACGGCCCAGGCGCGGCTTCCGTAGATGCCTTCCCCGTGCATGGTCATCCATTGCCCAATATCTTCGAGCATGCTGACCGCCCCGTTCTCCAGTGAACCATCGGGACGATTGGGGACGTTGACCATCATGGCGCCATCACGCGACACGGCTTCAAGCAGGCGGTGAACAACGGTACCGCCCGTGTCGTAGTTAATGTTGGGCTCGTAGAACCAGGGCCCGTACGACAACTCGGCGAACCACGGCTGGTCCGACTTGATCGACGAGGAGTAGTTGCCTTCGTAGGTCGTGCCGATGTTGTCTCCGTTGTGGAACTTCACGACCGCCAGCGTGTCGAGCTGGCCGTGGCGTTCCAGGGTGCGGTTGTAGTAGTGGGCAATGACGCGCTGCATGGCATCGCACTTGTAGCCAGTGCTGGTCATGTAGCCATCGAACGGCTGGCTCGAGTTCCCGTCGGTATAGATGAAGTCGGGATCATACTGCTCCACCACATCGATCATGCGTAGCGCCCATTGCGTGGCGTACCAATGGCAGTAGTCGAGGTCGTTGGTAAAGATGCCCGAAGTCGGATTCCAGTAGCCCTGATTCGGCGTGCTGATGCCTTGGTACTTGTGGATATCCTGGTTGTAGAGCATGCGCGTGTCGTAGTTTTCCCACCAGGTACCGGCGCTGTTGGTTGCCGTCACGGCGTCGTAGGGAACACCGGCCAGCGCTCCCGAGCTGTCGCTGAGAAAATCAGGTTGCGTGAACCACCAGCTGTATTCGTGATGGAACGCCACGCCCATGTGCATGTTGAGATTGGTAAGGGCGCTTTTCCATTCGGCCATGGTATCGCGCTGGGCGCCGAAGTTGACGATGTTCCAGGGATTGTAGGTCGAATTCCAGTTGTCGAAATTGTCGTGGTGCACGCCCTGCACGAGCACGAAACGCGCACCGGCATCGTGGAAAAGCTGGGCCAGCGCGGCCGGATCGTACAGGTTCGGATCCCATGCGTTGATCACGTCCTTGTAGCCGTTCGTGGTGGGATGGCCGAAATTGGCCAGGTGGTTGTTGTAGACCCAGGAGCCCTGCTGGTACATGTGCTGCGCAGACCAGTCGGCACTTTCGAGGTTCGCCTGCGGGCCAAAGTGGAACCAGATGCCGAACTTCGCCTCGCGCAACCAGGCTGGCGTTCCGTTGCCAGGAACATTGGCGGAAATGGAGTTCCAGTCCGGCTCGAACGGGCCGTTGGTTTCGATGTTGAAATCCATCTGCACTTCCGCGAAAGCCGCCGGATCACCCATGGGCATCGAATTTGCAGGTGCCGGAGACACCGTCGGCATAGGCGGTAGCACGGGTAAATCATACGCCCATGTTTCAGACAACCCCGACATCAAGAACGTTCCCACAAGGAGGAATCCCTTGATTATCCTGCGTTTAATAATACTATTTTTCATAACTTCCTCCTTGGGTATCCAAGCACTCATGTACCGAATACCACCCTGTTTCGCCGGGCCATTTACCAAGGCCCTTTCCGTTGAATGGGAAGGCTTGCGAAGCACATGCATCGCAAGCCCCCTTTGGTTTGCTCACAATTAAATGAAATTACAGCATGAGTCGGCGACGGACAAACAGCATGCCTGCCCCGAACACGCCGATCAGACCAATCGTGGCCGGCTCCGGAATCACTTGCGATCCCAAGGTGTCATAGGTTTGGATCTCGCCTGCCGTCAGCGCGCCGTCGAAAACCCGAAACTCATTGATGCTTCCAACGAGGTTTGGATCGCCGGAGTTCACCCAAGGCGAACGTCCGAGCGTGAACACATCCATAGGATAGCCGCTCAATGCCTTTACTGTGCTCGCGTCGCCGGCAAGTTCGAACGCCAAAGCGCCATCAACGTAGAGGGCTTCGTAGTTGTTGACTCCGTCGTACACTACAGTAACGTGAACTTCCTGATTCTGTGCCAACGACACGTCGTCAACCGTTTTATTGCCGCCCCAACCCTGGATGGCTTCGATAAAAGGACCGGGGTCGCTTGAGTGCACGTTGAGACGCAGGTAGCTGCCACCCGAGCCGGTCCCTCCGCCATTGTCAATCGAGAACAAATGCACGTTGTCGTTGGGCACAGAATAGGTAAACCAGGCATCCAGTGTGACAGCGCCCAGACCACTTAACGATGCCGGATTCAAGCTCACGTAGGTACCACTTGTTCCGTTCAGCACTGCGCTTCCGGATCCATCGAAAACGGCCTCGCCGTTTAGAGTACCGTGAAAACCGCCCACTGAATCGGACACGGTGGTTCCACTCGTTTCATCAAAACTGTAACGACTGACCAACGCCGCAGATGCAGAGGTGGCAGCGAATGCCGCCACGGCAACGATCCCTAATGCTGTCTTTCCTATCATTTTCATGCTATTTCCTTTTCTATGTTTTCACACGCCGGACGGTTTTTCATTTTCAACCGAACAAACCGGCCCTTGTTCGGAAAACCGTGTGTTCTTTTGCCAAATTTCGATCGCCCCCCTGAGCCCGGTGCCAAGATCTCCGGATCGAGCAATCTTTCCCTTATTTAGGACAAACGCAAACCGCCCCGTTGTTCCGACAGATATTTTTAGAAAAAAGACACGGGATTTTCGCGCGTGGTCCGGAAAGAAGGAAGAAAGCCCGCAAAATGAAGAAAATGACGTTGCTGGAAACGTTTGAGTTCTCTGGAGCCGGATCAACCGCACACCGTTTAGGAACGCCGCTTATGGAACACATCAAGCTGAAGTGTGATGAAAAAACTGTAACAAAGATCCACTTCTCCGCCCCAGCTTTTGCGGTGGCGGATGATCGTGAATGCACAGACAGAGGGTTGTCCAGCAGGTCTGGCGGGGTCTGGGACCCCGCCCTACACCGATTCGACCAAAATATTTCCTAAAGTATTCGACGCGTTTGCGACGGGGCTTCAGAATTTACACAGCCGTCATGGTGGCGCTCATTCCTGCATCCGGGATGTGGCTTCATAGAGCAAAATTAACCGGAGAACTGTTATGGTTTACTTGGTTAAGCTGACATGATCGAAGACGGCTTTGTTGAGCGTCCCGTCGTTATGGCTGCACACTACCAGACCCACATAGCATTGACCGGACATCGCAACGGAAGTCGAACGCAGCAACGTCCAGTCCCTACCGTCCAATGAATGATAGGCGGAAAAGACATCGCCTTTGCGCACGAGCCTCAACCAATAAGGAGCGGAAGCATTGGGATCGTTCGCCACCCCCGAGGCCGCATCGCCCGTCGACAACCTCTGCTGCGTGGCAATGCCGTGCGAGGGAGACAGGTAGTGGATAACATACTTGGAGTCGTCATCGAGCGATTCGCGCATCATGATCCCTGCCTTGGCCCACCCATCCGTGTTATCCATGCTCAAAACCCGGGCCGTTAGCATGCAGTCGCCCTGTACAGCCTGGAACACGTAGCGGAACTCGTCCGATTTGAACCAGATATCGGAGCCCGATCCGTTGATGGTGAGCACGCCGCCGGACTCGCTGAAGGAACCGGTTGCGCCCACAGCGCCGATGTCCTGCGAAAGCCACTTGTTCGAAGGAGCCGCAGCCAGTGCAACGGAGACGGGCTTTGAGTTGGCCGATTCACCGGCCCCGTCCGTCGCGCTCACTGCATAGTGGTAGAGCGTTCCCGCCGAGACATCGTTGTCGGTATAGTCCATGTCCTCAAGGTTCGATGCGATGGTCGTGTAGGTTGCCCCGCCGTCGGTCGAGCGCTTCACGTTGTAGGTCGCACCGGCGGTTGGACAGTACCACGAAAGACTCACCTGATTGGAGGACAGCGCGGCGGTCACGCTCGTAGGAACGGGACCTCCAACGGCCGAAGCCGGACCGATCTTGAAGCAGACCGCGGTCCCCGCAGGCAACGTCGGCATGGTGGACGGACAAGTGACCTGCAACCCTGTGGCCGTTTGCGACCATGAGAGCGTTTCGGCGCTGCCCAGCATGGAAACCGAAGTGATGTCGCCCAGCAGATTTCCCGAACCGGCGGCAAGCGAGCTGATGTTCAACGTCGTGCCGGCCGAAGGGATCCTAAGACAATAGGCATAGAGACAGCCGTTCGAACCCACGGTAAAGCGGAAATCACCTTCCGTTGGAATAGACCATGCACGGCTCCCGTAGATCCCCTCTCCATGGACGGTCATCCATCGTCCGATGTCATGAAGCATAGATATGGCTGCGCTTTCCAGCGAACCGTCAGGGCGATTGGGAACGTTGATCATCATCCCGCCGTCGCGACAAACCGCTTCAAGGATGCGGTGAACAGCGGTACCGCCCGTGTCGAAGCGGATGTTGGGCTCATAGAACCACGGGCCGTACGACATCTCGGCGAACCACGGCTGGTCCGACTTGATCGTGGAAGAGAAGTTGCCTTCATAGGTCGTGCCGATGCGGTCGCCGTTGTGAAACTTCACGACAGCCAGCGTGTCGAGCTTGCCGTGGCGTTCCAGCGTGCGGTTGTAATAGTGCGCAATGACGCGCTGGATGGCGTTGCACTTGTAGCCGGTGCCCGTCATGTAGCCGCTGAACGGCTGGGTCGAGTTCCCGTCGGTATAGATGAAGTCGGGATCATACTGCTCCACCACATCGATCATGCGCAGCGCCCATTGCGTGGCGTACCAATGGCAGTAGTCGAGGTCGTTGGTAAAGATGCCCGAGGTCGGATTCCAGTACCCTTGATTCGGCGTGCTGATTCCCTGGTACTTGTGGAGGTCCTGGTTGTAGAGCATGCGCGTGTCGTAGTTTTCCCACCAGGTACCCGCGCTGTTGGTTGCCGTCACGGCGTCGTAGGGAACGCCGGCCAGCGCGCCCGATCTGTCGCTCAGAAAATCGGGCTGCGTGAACCACCAGCTGTATTCGTGGTGGAACGCCACGCCCATGGGCATGTCGAGTTTGGCAAGGACGCTTTTCCACTCGGCCATCATATCGCGCTTGGCACCGAAGTTGACGATATTCCAGGGATTGTAGGTCGAATTCCAGTTGTCGAAATTGTCGTGGTGTACGCCCTGCACGAGCACAAAGCGCGCACCGGCATCATGGAAAAGCCGGGCCAGTGCATCCGGATCGTACCGGTTCGGATTCCATGCTCTAATCACGTCCTTGTAGCCGTTCGTGGTGGGATGACCAAAATTGGCCAGATGGTGGTTATAGGGGCCGCACCCCTGCTGGTACATGTGCTGCGCAGACCAGTCGGCGCTTGCGAGGCTCGACTGCGGGCCATAGTGGAACCAGATGCCAAATTTCGCCTCGCGCAACCACTCGGGCGTGCCGTTGCCGGGCACGTTGGCGGAGATGGAGCTCCAGTTTGGCTCGAAGGGGCCGTTGGTTTCGATGTTGAAATCCATCTGCACTTCCGGGAAATCCGCCGGATCACCCATGGGTATCGAATTTGCAGGTGCCGGAGACACCGTCGGCATGGGCGGCAGCTCGGGCAAATCATACGCCCATGATGAATGCTGGCCCCACAAAAGGAACGTTCCCGCAAGGAGAACACCCTTTATCAATCTGTATTTCTTAACGTTGTTTTTTATCATTTCAACCTTCCTAAATGCTCGGATTACGGGTTCCGGGTTCGGTCTATTTAGACCCGTGCTTGATTGTATGAAAGGGATTGCAAGACGACAGCCTTGCCAAAACCCTTGGGTTTTACTCTTCACCATTACCGGCGCGGCGGATAAACAGCATGCCTATCCCGATGATACAGACAAACCCCTGCGTAACAGGTTCCTGAACCGCATACAGCACATAGGCACTCAGCGTTGTATCATCGTTGCCGATTCCATCGGTTTCCTGAATGCAAATATCCTGAGTTGTGGCATCCGCAACGAATGTTCCGGTCACCATACAGGCCGGATTCTGGGAGAACGAAGCCGATGCCCCATTGGTAAAAGTTCCTCCCACAAAACCACCCCAGTAGGACTGGGTTCGGTCGGTGAAGCGAACATCGGCCGAATAGAGCTGTACGGCATATTTCTGGTTGATCGTCAGCCCGGTCAAATGAAGAGTCAGCGGATTCGTGTCATCGCTCGGCTTGTACCACAGGTTGCCCTTCAGCGCATCGGTCCATTCTAGCACGTCCGTATCTGCCGTACCATTCGGCAACCATTGCTCCTCGGCGTTCGAGTATTTACCGGCACCATCGTCCAGTGAAATACTCTGCCCACCGGCCGTGGTGAATGATTTTGCTCCGCTTCCAAACGTGGAGCCAGACACAAACGTACCTCCCGCGAGCCACTCCGTATCCAACGCGGACGTGTTCGTGGCCGAAACCGGCCCCGAGAACGATACGACCGCCGCATGGGTCGAGGCAATCATCGTAACCGACGCCACCAGCAACACCATCTTCTTTGTAATTGTCATGCTAGTTTCTTTCATTTTTACGCGCCGGACGATTTTTCCTGATATCCCGAATCAATAAACTGGCCTTATTCGGGAAACCGCGTTCGTTTGCCAAATTTCGATCGACCCTCTGAGCCCGATGCCAAGATCTGCGGCTCAAGCAATCCTTCCCCTATTCTAGAGACAAACGCCAACCGGCCCGTTGTTCCGACAGATATTTTTAGAAAAATGACACGGGATTTTCTCGCGTGAGCCAGAAGGGAGAAAAAGGTCCGCAATACAAGCGGACAGGTGCTGATAAAACTGCGAATCCGTTACTGCAAGTGTATGCGGAATGGATGCATCATTCCCAAAAACGTCAACTCGACCAAAGGATAAACTCCGGCGGTTATTCCTGAATCAGGGACGTGGCTTCATTGAGCAAAAGGTAGGCCAGAACCCAATCGTTCCATACTCCCGCTGCGTAGTTCGAAACCTCGATTTTTCCCAATCCATCAGGAAACTTGGCTTTGACCTGTGCCCGACCTCGAGATAAATGGGCCTGGGCTTCGGCAGGTTGATCAAGCTGGGCGCAAGCCATGGCAAGTATGATATGGCTTATCGCAATCCGGGTTTGGGAAGACTCCAAATACTTCAGGCTTTTCCGGGCCCAGACTTCCGCATCATGGAAATCGCCCCGTCTATATTCATAACTGGCCAAGGCCAAAGTCCACCATGCCGCATCGCCCCTCGATGGGGATTCATCCTCAAGGATGGATTGCTGCAACACATCGGCCAACGGCTCCAACTTTTTCAGGTCTTGCGCATCGATCGGAATGATGGTGCTGGTCTTGATGACTTGCTCCGCAGCAGCCGGGTCCCGGGTTCCCGCGAAGTGCGTGATATTGCGCTGAATGAATTCGTGGTAGCTTTTAAAATCGCCAGTGGCTACCAATACCGGCGCGACCTTGAGCAAGTCTCTGGTCGCCTCCTCGGTCATGTCGGACATGTCCACCCGGATGGCCCGGGCGAGCTTCAACAAACGATCCGCCGCCTCCGGCCACCGGCCCTGCGTGATATTCCATTCCCCCAACTTCCGGAAGACATCCATTGCTTCCAGGGAAGGCTTGATGACCGGAACCTCGCATTCCCCCACCAATTGATCGGCTTCGGCCGGCTGGTTGCGCCTCAATAAGACAGCCGCCTGCGTAATCTTTTCCCGAACCTCGGCTTCTTCCCTCAGGCGGGACTCGCTTTGACGGGCCTCGCGCTCCTTGACAAACAACCAGCTGGAGGTGCCGAATCCCGCAAACAGGGTCAAGCTGATCGCCGCTATGGAGGCAAAAACGCCCTTGTTCCGGCGCACCAGCTTCCGGAAACGGTACCGGCGGCTCGGCGGACGAGCCAGCACCGGTTCATGGTCCAGATATCGCTGGACATCTTCGGCAAACCCGTCCGCCGTCCGGTAGCGACGATCCCGATCCTTCTCCAGGGCTTTCATCACGATCCAATCCAGATCGCCTTTCAACAAAGCGATCAATCGTTGCGGCTCGACGTCGTGGCACCGCGCAATGTGCTCCAACTCCCCACTGGGCAATCCGGAGAGCTTTACCGACGGACGGGGCGGCTCGACTTCCCGCACGATCCGACGCATTTCACTCAATCCGGATTTGATCAATTCGCTTTGATCAAAGGGGGTCATGCTGGTGAGAAGTTCGTAGAGCAGCACTCCGAGGCTGTAGATATCGCTCCCGATATCGATGTCCAACTCGGCCAAATCCGCCTGCTCGGGACTCATGTAGGCCGGCGTTCCGATGAATTGTTCACAGGCCGTGAAGATCGTGTCGTCCGACAACCGCTGTCCATCCGTCGCCTTCGCCACCCCGAAATCGATCACCCTTGGCTCCGGCACGCCATCCCGGTTTTCTATCAGGATATTCGACGGCTTAATGTCGCGATGGATGATCCCCTTCCGATGGGCGTGCTGGATCGCATGGCAAATTTGGACGAATAGTTCCAGCCGCTGGCTGATGTCCAGGCAGTGTTCATCGCAATAGGTGGTTACCTTGGTGCCGTGCACCAGCTCCATGACAAAGTAGGGCCGCCCTTTCTCCGTCGCTCCAGCATTGAACACCTTCGCGATATGCGGATGCTCCATCATCGCGAGCACCTGGCGTTCCGCCTCGAAGCGGGCGATCACGCTCTTGGTATCCATGCCCAACTTGATGATCTTGAAGGCGACCTGCCGGCGGATCGGGGTACTCTGCTCGGCGAGGTAGATGCTACCACCGCCGCCCTCCCCGATTTTTTCGATTAATCGGTACGGACCGATTTGCCTGCCGATTTCCTCATCGACAGGAACAGCTACATCCTCCACCTGAAGAACCTCCGGATGTTCGGCAAGCGTCTGCACAAACTCGTCCGTCGAAATTGAAGTAGGACATCCCTCCTGGAAGAACCCTTCGCCCTCCTCCTGCACGGCCAGCAACTGTTGAACGGCGGCGTAGAGTCCATCGTCTCCCGCGCAGGCCTCTTTCACAAAGGCGTTGCGCTCGTCCCCGGGCTCGATTTCGCAGGCGGCACAAAAAATGTCCACCTCCCTGTCAGCCGCATCATCCTTCATCCGATTCCCATCCTTGATTGGTCCT
>JBNLGU010000097.1:0-10334 GCA_050306215.1 Pontiella sp. | reverse complement strand
AATATACCACGCGATCCTTACGCAGAAGTTCGGCATCGAAACCGACATGCAGGAAGTGGCGCAGCTGATTGCCGAGAGCCGTTCGTGGACCAAGGCCGGCTTCATCCTGCTGGCCGTGGCCATTGCCCCCCTTTACGAAGAACTGATCTTCCGCGGCGTTTTCTTTTCCTACCTGACGCGACGCGTGGGATTGATCGGTGCCATCACGGCCGTCTCGTTGATCTTTGCGCTGATCCACTTCCACATCCCGTCGATACTTCCGCTGTTCCTGCTGTCGGTCGTTCTATGCCTGGCCTACTGGCGTACCGGATCGTTGTGGACCAACATTGGAATACACGCCATCTTCAACGGGGTCACCGTCTTGATCCTGCTGTTGGTGGCCTAGCGCAGCACGACTACTTGAACGTCGTCAAACCGGCAATCGCGGCACCGACCACGGGCGCGTCCTCCACCTGGATACAGCGGATGTGCAACCCACGTTCCGCCAGCATTCCGGACAGGTGCGCCTGCACCTTATCCGCCAATCCAAAGGTCTTGTAGTAGGTCGAGCCGTCAATGTTGACGCAAACCGGTTCGCTTGCGCTCCGCCCCTTGCCGCTCTTTACCACGACGGCCAGGATATTCACGGCGGTCAAAAGCGCGGCCCGGTCCACAACGGCGCCGAAGACGGTTTTCATGATGTCGCGATCGGCATCCGTGAAGGCCTCGGATTCCAGCACACCGGTATCGCGACCGTTGCCGGCCGACAGGTTGTCGATGTGGATCGTGGAAAGCTCCTTCATGATGGAAAGCGAAGCGCCGCCGGCATCCGAAAAAACGCCTTCCGACGCCAAAGCCTGCAGCAGTTCCAACGTGATGGATCCCATGTAGACGCCTGAGATGGTCTTCTCGAATATATGCCGACCGGGGTTTTCGCTACGACGGTCGAGCTGCAGATCAAGCGGTCCACGCTGGAATGCCGCAAAGCCGCCTGACTCCACGTTGATCACCTGCGATCCCGCACCGAGATAACCATCCAGCTTTCCAATGTTTTCGTTGCTTTCCACATAGGCCGTGTTGGTGCCGGTGCCCAGAATAAATCCAACATAGGAAGAGGCCCCGAAGGTTTGTCCCTGAGCCAAACCAGCCAGCAAGCAGGCCACCGTGTCGTTCAGGATAACGACCTTCCGGCCGGAAATACCGCGTGCCTCCAAGGCGGAAACAAGACCTTCGCCCACATGCTTGCCGACCAGTTCGGGAATCTTAATTTCCTTGGTCCAGTGCAATAGGCGGCCGTCGTAGTGGGGTGTAATGGCGGCCGGGTAGGAAAAGCAGAATCCGATGTGCTCGAAGTCATCCTTCATCGGCTCCAACGCATCAACCAGCACGCTGTAGAACTCATCCGCGCCGATTTCCCGATCGCGGCCCGGCATGGGTTGCTTGCTGAAACCGGAAAGTTCAATGGCGCCTTGTTCGTCGAATTGCGCCAGGCAAATGCGCAGGTTGGTGCCGCCGGCATCGATTACCGCCACCGGCTTACCGGAGGGGACCGCGCCCTCCGTATCCACGTAGGCCGGAATCATCGCCAGCGAGCTGGACTCGCCGTTCAGCCCGTTCTCCATCTCTTCCAGAAACCCGGCCAGCAGTTCGTCGGCATCATACGCCTCCGCTGCCACCATCTGATCCTTGAGCCAAGCCTTGATATCCATGAATCCCCCCTTTTAAAAATCAAATTGAACCATGCATACCCATGGGGATGCAACTATCCGATGGATTCGTTTAGTGAACCCGTTCAATAAATGCGTACGAATAATAGGCCCGGACCTCGCGATCATGGCGATGCATCGTGATCTTGCAGTAGAGCTGCTTGAAGCGTTCTTCCGAAGGCAGGCTCTTCAACACCTTGGCATCGAAATCGGGATCCTCCCCGCAAAGCAGGATGTCGGGATGCCACCCATAAAAAACATCCCGGTTGAAGGCGGTATGGTTCTTGTATCCGGTGCGCGGGCCCGGCGCGTGGGCCATCTCGGTGTTGTTCAAACCCATCAGGTCATAGACGGTGCCCGGATAGGCAACCTTGCTTCCCCCCGCCGTAATGGTCGCCACCGTGGGAGGTTGATCCAGATCGCCGAACATGGCATCCAGCGCGGCTCCGGTTTCCCGACCTTGTTGCGCAATGCGGAATTCGTGCTTGAGCCAGGTGGTGAACGGGAACAGCGTCCAACCCAGCAGCACCAACGCAACCAATACCACCCGGGTGCGCTTTGGTGACAGGCGCTCCTGCACCGCCGGCCACTCGTTCGCCACCAACAGGCACAGCAACGGCCAGATGGGCTGATAGAAACGGAAGCCGCCGAAATGGTCCCCACCCACCAGCACCGGGATGCCGATGCCGGGCAACAGGCAGAGTGCCAGCATGGCTGGCTCGTCCAATCCCGAGCGCCAACGCCGCAGTCCGCGCCATGCTACTCCAACCCAAACGATCGCCGCCAGCACCACCACCGGATTCAGCGCCAGGTATTGGAGCAGGTAGCCCGTACCGAGCAGCAGGTTCCGGAACATGTTGGGCGACACCTTCGCATAATAGGTGTTCGGTACCGGATAGCCAAAATAGTCCATGCGAAACGCCACCAGTGCCAGCAATGCCGCGGCAAAGCAGGCCGCAGGCAACATCATGTATTTCAAACCGGACCGCCATCCCCCCAGCCCGCCCGTGCGGACGAACAACATGAGCAGCAACCAAATGCCCCAAGCCATCGATTCCGGCCGCGTGACCACCAATAGCGGCAACAAAAGCGCCAGCAACAAATTCCGCCGATCCACGACCGCCAGTATGGCCAGTGTCAGGAGCCGGCACCATAGTCCGGTCTCCATTAACGTCACCTGGCACCAGGCAAACCAGGCCGGAACCGCCGCGAGCAACAGGAGGAAGACCACTGGTTTTTGCACCTTCCGCAGGCAGACCCATAGCGTGGCAACCCCGATCAGAAGATTGATCGCATACAACGGAACCTCGATATGATCGCTCACCCGGAAGAGGCAGGCGCAAATCAAGGTCCACAGGAGCGACGTGAAACCCTCCACGCGTTCACCCCCGATGTTGTAGACAAACCCGTGCCCGTCGGAGAGGTGCCGGGCGTATACGAAAAAGATATCGGCATCGTCGATCCCCGTGGACGGGGACCCCAGCAGCTTCCATGTGAGCAGGCTACCGGCTAGAACCGTCAGCAAAGCCAGCAAGGGCAATCGGAATGGAGCAAGGCGGCTCATGATCATTCGTTGTGGTAGGGATGTCCTTCGACCACCGTCATGGCGCGGTAGAGTCCTTCCAACAGTACGATGCGCGCCACACCGCCAGCCATCACCAGCGAAGAGAGCGACCAAACCGCGTCGGCCTTCTGGCGAATCGCCTCGGCCAATCCCAACGCCCCGCCGACAACCACCACGATCCGACGCTTGCCGGCCAACGGATGTTCTCCATTGCGTGAAGCCTTGAGTAAACCGGCCAGATCCATGGTAGTCATCGTTTGACCGCGCTCATCGCAAGCGACCAGATAGTCGCCATCCTTAAGCAACTTGAAGATGCGTTCGGCTTCGGCCTGCTTGGTCTGCTCCGGCGTACGGGAGGAGACCTTCTCGTCCTTGTATTCCAACACCTCGATTCCAAACGGCTTCAGGCGCTTGGCATATTCCTCCTGGGCGGAGGCCAGCGCCTTGGGTTTGATCTTTCCGGGTAGCAACACGCAAATCTTCATGGCCCCGCTTTATGCCCTATTCCCACCACTGAAAAAAGCAAAAGCCGGACTCCAAATAGGATGTCCGGCTCGACTTGCAGTGCGCCTGACCGGCCTATGCCGACATACCTCCGTCCACTGGTCCATCGAAGATCGCCTTGACCGAATCCTTGGTCAGGAGAACCAAGGTAAACACGCCCAGCACGGTACCAAACGGAGTAAACATGCATTCTATACCCGCTACCACCATGCAGAACATGCGTTGCCGGCGCTGGCGCAACCGACGTCCGGCCAGCACGATGCACCCGGCCATCAACCAGCCAAACAGGATCGCACAGGAGCCCATGATCACAAACATCCAACCCATCATCGGTGGCGGCCCGTTGGATGCTTCCTCGCCAAAGAAGTTCCCGTTGATCATGCCTACACCCATGACAATGTGCATGATGAACATGCAGGAACCAAGCCCGAGTATGCCTCCCACGATGTAATGGAACATCGACAGCAGATCGAGCTGTCTCATATCCTCGGCCTTCGGTGTCATGTTGCGCTTCCCACCTTGCCGATCACCTGCTTGGCCGTCGCAACGAGGCCGGCGACATCCGACAGGTTGGAGGGGATAATCATGGTGTTGTTGGTCTTGGCGAGGTTGCCGAATTCGTTAATGTATTGCTCCGCAATCCGCAGATTGACCGCATCGGATCCCCCTTCGGCATTGATCGACTTGGCGATCTCGGTGATGCCCTCGGCCGTAGCCATCGCAACCGCACGGATTTCCGCAGCGCGACCATCCGCCTCGTTGATGCGCTTCATTTTCTCCCCTTCGGAGCGGGCAATGGCCGCCTGCTTTTCGCCATCGGCCCGATTGATGGCAGCCTGGCGCTCCCCTTCGGACTCGGCAATGACGGCGCGCTTTTCACGTTCCGCCTTCATCTGCTTTTCCATGGCTTCCTTGATGCTCTGCGGCGGAGTGATGTTTTTCACTTCATAGCGGGTCACCTTGACGCCCCAGGGATCGGAAGCCATATCAACGGCCGCGACAATCGCGCCATTGATCGAGTCGCGCTCCTCGAAGGTTTTGTCGAGGTCCAGCTTTCCGATCACGGAACGCATGGTCGTTTGGGCCAGTTGCGTCGAGGCAAAGCTATAGTTGCCGATGCCATACGACGCATTCTTCGGGTCCATCACCTGCATATAGAGAATACCGTCGACCTCGACCGAAATATTGTCCTTGGTAATGCACATCTGGGGCGCCACGTCCACCGCCTGCTCCTTGAGCGTATGCTTGTATGCCACCTTGTCGATGAACGGGATCAGGATATGCATCCCGGCCTCCAGCGTCTTGTTGTACTTGCCCAGCCGTTCTACGATGTACGCGTGCCGCTGCGGCACGATCTGCATCGTTTTCACGACCGCAACGACGATGAATAGAATAAGAATTCCAGCGATAATCAGCATTTGCATAATTGAACCTCCCTACTTCCCTTTCACAACCAGCGTTAGACTTTTTTGCCCTACCACGACAATGGCCCGGCCTTCTTCGAGCGTTTCTTCCGATTCCGCCTTCCAATCGGTGCCGTGCAATTTCACTTTTCCCGGCGCATCCGGCGCGATCGGCGTACTGACCACGCCCTCTTCCCCCGCCAGCGTCTCGGACAATGCGTCGGCCGACGAAGCCGATGTCCGGCCTGTAAAGATCGGCTTCAACAACCGCCGTAGCCCGAAAAGGAAAACCAGCGACGAGATCGCAAACACGATGAGCTGCACCGCAAGCGACATGTCCGTGAACAGCAGCAGCAATGCGGTAAAAAGCGCGCCGAGTCCGAAAAAGAAAAGAATCAATCCGGGAACCGCAAATTCGCAGATCATCAGAACGACCCCTGCAAGGGCCCACCAAAACGCAGGACTAAACATCTCGCACCTCCTTTGGAAACCGCCGGACGGATATTCCGTCGGCTTGTCCATGATCGGAACGGTAGGGAAAAAACGGCAGGAGTTCGATTATAAAAACGGTAGACCTTTGCAACGAATCGCAAGAGAAAAAGAAGAGCCGGTCTCCTTTCGGAAACCGGCTCGTACGGCATGAATTCGATATCCGCTTAAACGCCGCTGTAGGCTTCAAAGCCGCCGTCAACGGGAACCACGATACCGGTCACGAACTTGGCGGCATCGGAGATCAGGTAGTGGATGGTGCCGTAGACTTCTTCCTGGTCGCCGAACCGGCGGAACGGCGTCTTGTTGATCACCTGTTGCCCGCGCGCCGTGTAGGAACCGTCTTCGTTGGTAAGCAACGCGCGGTTTTGGTGACTGATAAAGAAGCCGGGAGCAATGGCGTTGACGCGAATCTTGTCCCCATACTTGATCGCCATTTCGGTGGCCATCCAGCGGGTAAAGTTGTCGATCGCCGCCTTGGCATTGGAATACCCAAGCACGCGCGTCAGGGTCTGCTTGGATGACATGGAGGAAAAGTTGACCACGCAACCGGACTTCTGGGCCTTGAACGCCTTGGCAAAGGTCATGGTCGGCATGACGGTGCCCTTGAGGTTGAGGTCGAGGACTTTCGAATAATCCTCGATCTTCAGATCAAACACATCCTGATCGGGTCCGATGGTCGCACCGGGCATGTTACCGCCCGCACCGTTGACCAGCACATCGATCCGCCCGCAGGTCTCCATGACCTTGGCGTAGACTTCGTCGAGCACATCCTGCTCCAGGACATTGCAGGCAAAGCCGCAGCACTTGTCGGAAATCTGCTTGGCCTCCTCGACAGTCGCATCGACCTTGTCCTGGAACAGGTCGAGATAGACCACATAGGCCCCCTGCTCCTGAAGGTATTTGGCGGTTCCTCCGGCCAGCACGCCGGCCGCGCCTGTGACGGCAATGACTTTATCCTGAATATCGAAAAGGTTGTTCATCCATAAGCTCCTTTCTCAAATCTCAAAGGTTGAAGATAAGATCATAGCGCGTTCCATATTTCAAGCAAGGACAACATATAGTTAGCGGATCGCCTGCGGAATCATCGCAAGGATCCTGTTGCGCTCCTTGACATTTTTTCCAGCGAGCAAAGCGTGCAGGATTGCACGCAACCATTCCCTGCGCCCGTCCCGTAGCATTGTCCCGAACTTTACCGTACGGTCGGCATCAATGACGATAAGTTCGTTGTGGCTTCCGTTGGACTCCCATTTGGCATATCCCAGCTTAACACCATGCACCTGGCTTGGATCAAACCTGCGACGCCATCCAATTGGGCCAATCCCCGTGAAAACGGAAGCTTCATCTTCTCCGATCTTTACTTCAACCCTTCCCGCCAGATTCATGAACAGCGCCCCAACCATTCCTAGGCCAATCACAACAAATGGAATCATAAATATACATAGGAACAGAGTCATTCCGAGGGGCATATCGCCATCATCCGGCGATGGAAACCACTCGGGCAATGGTCCCACCAAGTTGGAATAGAGTCCGGACACCGCGATCAGCACAAAGACCGAAACGATTCCGTTCCAGAACAGACAGACGAAAAGCGATCCAAAGAAACCTACTACAGACCGCAACGATGCGCGCACGAGGATCTCCCGGCCTGCATCGACAACCGTGCAGCCCCGCGGCGGCTGGGAGATCCGCTCCACCACCGACTGGTCTTCGGCAACCACATCCGACAATCGCGACAATTGGCCGCACCCAGGACACAGTGCAACGCCTTCCTTGATATTGATGGATTCCGAATGGTATTCGGTACCGCAGACAGGACACAGGTTTCTAGGCATTCCCAACCACCCCTTGGTTAACTTCAAATCGACTGGAATATACGGATTGGCAGGAAATAAGAACAAGGCCAATGTGGGACCAGAAGATAATCGCCTTACTCATGCCCCTTCACCATCGGCACAAAGCGCACATACATGTCGGGTATCTCATTGAAGCTGCCGTTGACCTTTTCGAGAATGATTAGCTGCTGGATGCCAGAGCCCACCGGAAGGATCATGCGGCCTCCATCCCTGAGCTGTTGCTTGAGCGCCGTCGGAATTTCGCTCGGCGCGCAGGTGACGATGATGGCATCGAACGGCGCATGCTCCAGCCAACCTTCGTAGCCATCGCCGCATTTGACCGTCACCCTCCCGTAGCCTTCCGCCGCCAAAACCTTTTTAGCATGATCCGCGAGCGAGGGCACTACCTCTATGCTGAACACCGTGGCGCCTATTTCCGAAAGTATTGCAGCCTGATAGCCCGAACCCGTTCCGACTTCCAGAATCTTCATACCCGGCTTCACATCGATACGCTGGGTCATGTAGGCCACGATGAAGGGTTGGGAGATCGTCTGCCCGTGGCCGATCGGACAGGGATGGTCGCCGTAGGGATCGACCCGATCGCGGAGCTCGGCGGGTATGTACACATGCCGCCGCACCTGTTCCATGGCGGTCAGAACACGCTCGTCATGGATCTTGTAGTGCCGGAGAACGGCCACCATTGCCTTGCGTTCAGCATCCATCTCCGCCTCCTCTGCCGGACAGCCGGATGTCAGCCTATTGGCTTTGCTTCGCGATCACGCTGTTGACCTTGTCTTCAAGCGACTGTTCCCGATCGTTCCGGGTTCCCAGCTTGATATTGGTATGAATCCGCGGAGCACCCATCCCGTGTACCTTTTCATGGCATGCCTTGATCGCGGCGAACACGTCGTCCCACTCGCCTTCGATATTGGTTCCGTTGGCATGCAGCTGGGTCTTCAGCCCGGGCCGGTTTAGGATTTCTTCGCAGGCGGCCACATACTTGGAGAGCGACACGCCCACGCCAATCGGAACCACGGTTAAATCAACGATAACCTTCATGCCTTTTCCTCCTCATCCGTCCACACCGATTTTTGCCATTTCCGGACCGAATTAACCAGAAAAACCTCACTCGCCGAGCGCAGGTCCTCGATGGAAACAATCCCCTCTTCGATCTCGCCGTTTTTCAGTAAATGTTCCCGGAAGGTTCCGGCCAGCAGGCCGCATTCGATCGGCGGCGTGATGAGCTTGCCGTTCTTTCGGACCACAACGTTTGCGATACACCCTTCCGTCACCTCGCCGCGTTCGTTCCACAGAATCACCTCGTCGCAATCCGGAAAATCGGCCTTCGCTTTTTCATAGACATCGCGATGGGTGGTTTTGTGGCACAGGAATACGTCCTGCGGATCAACCGGCTCTTTCGAGAGAGCAATCTTCAAGGTAGGGACAGCTGTCCCAGCCGTCCGCGGCGCAACGGGAAAACTCTGCACCTCACACATACCGTCCCGGGAAACCAGCAATCTCAGACGCCTAGGCGATTCATCGAATTCCGAAACCACTCGCTCCAGCTCTTCCTGAATGGCATAGACATCCAGTGGAACATCGAAATAGGCCGCCGATTTCCCCAATCGTTGCATATGCTCGTTCAACAAAAATATTCCACTGCCAGGCTCCCACAGCATGGTTTCGAGCAGCTGAAACTCCGGTCTTGGTTGCGTCAGCACCCGCGCCTTGGTCAGTGTCTCCTCGTATTCGGCTTCCGCGTCGGAATCCCATACGATGCCGCCGCCGACGCCGTATTCCAGCGTGCCGGCCTCGCGATCGATCAGCGCGGTCCGGATCGCCACATTGAAGCACGCCTCGCCTTGCGGCGTAATGAAGCCCATGCTGCCGGTGTAGATTTTCCGCGGGGTCGTTTCCAGCCCTGTGATGATCTCCATCGTCTTCGCCTTCGGCGCACCCGTGATGGACGCGCAGGGGAAAAGCGCACGAAACAGGTCTGTGAACGTAGACGCGCCGCCCTCGTCGCGTTCGCCCGATGCGTTATGACGCGACGAGGGCGTCGCGTCTACGACTCCTTGCACCGTGGAGGTCATCTGCCAGACGGTTGGATATTTTTCGACATCGTATTTGCTGACCGTTTCAACGCTTCCCGGCGCGGCGATCCGGCCGATATCGTTGCGGATCATGTCGACGATCATGATGTTTTCGGCGCGGTCTTTTTCCGAATTCCGCAGCGCCTCGGCCTGCTGCCAGTCCTCCGCAAACGTCCGGCCGCGCCGCGCCGTCCCCTTCATGGGGCGCGATACAATCCGGCCGTCGCTAAAACTGAAAAAGAGCTCGGGCGATGCCGAGCAGATGGAAAAACCGCCCGTTTCGATAAAGGCCGCATATTCCGTTTTTTGGCCCTTTACCAGTTCATAGAAAAACGCCCAGGCATCGCCGGAAAAACTGCCATTAAGCCGATAGGTATAGTTGACCTGATAGGTTGCCCCCTCTGCAATCCGTTCCTTGATCGCGCCAATCGCTTGTATGAATTCGTCCTTTGATATCGAAGGTTGCAGTTCGCCAACTTCGAATGTAGCAGTCGGAGCTTCCTCGATCCGCTCCCAGACCTCCGGCGCGTGGAACACGCCCAAACAAAGCAGCGGAAAGCCCTCGGCGGATTGGGTTTTCAGGGCCGGATCGAAAGCGGTCGACGCCTCGTAGGAGATAAAGCCGGCGACATACAGTCCTGAGAGCTCCGCCTCTTGTAGCATCGGCAGGACTTCGTCGATGCATTCCGCACGCAGCACTTTTATCGGGTTGCTGAAATGGAGCCACTTTCCCGCATGCTTAAGAACGACTTTCATGAAAT
>JBNLGU010000096.1:0-10342 GCA_050306215.1 Pontiella sp. | reverse complement strand
AAACAATGTCCTGGCCTGCATAGCTGTCGGTGTTGACGCCACATACGAACATCGGGGTAGCGTCCTTGGAAGGAGCGGAAAGAACAACCTTCTTGGCGCCGGCTTCGATGTGCTTGCGGGCGGTTTCGTCGGTCAGGAAGAAACCCGTGGATTCAACGACGACTTCAGCGCCGACTTCGTCCCACTTCAGGTTGGCCGGATCGCGTTCGGCCGTGATGCGGATGGTCTTTCCGTTAACAACGAGAGCGCCTTCCTTGACTTCAACCGTGCCGCCGAAACGACCGTGTACGGAGTCGTACTTGAGCATGTATGCGAGATAGTCAACGTCCAGCAGGTCGTTGATCCCTACGATTTCGATATCATCGCGGGTTGCTGCTGCGCGGAAAACCATACGTCCGATACGGCCGAAACCGTTAATACCAACTTTTGTAGCCATGTTTTGCACCTTTCTTTTTAGGTTTAGAAACTGCTGTTTCTGTTAAAAATGAGCGGGAACAGTACCCAACGCCCCAGAGGCCGTCAACCATACAACCATCCGATTTTCATTGGGTATTGAGATATCGTTCCATTAGCGCAACCTGCGTGGAATCAAGGGCTACTAAGACCGTTATCCAGGCGGCCGCCGCACTGCTGGCAGAAGAGCGCGTCGGCATCGTGCCGCTTGTTTCCGCAGGCCGTGCAGCTGCGTTGATTCTTGCGTTGGGCCGTCTCCAAACCGAGCTCGGCGGTAATGATTCCGGTGGGAACCGCAATGATGCTGTAGGCGAGAATCATCAGGAAGGCTGCGAGCAACTGCCCCAGCGGGGTTTGCGGGGAAATGTCGCCATAGCCCACCGTCGTAATCGTCACGATGGCCCAATAGACGGACCGGGGAATGCTGGTGAAACCATGTTCCTCGCCCTCGATCACATACATCAGTGAGCCCACGATGACCACAACGGTCAGGACGGCCACCAGAAAGATTCCGATCTTGCGGCGGCTGTTGACGAGGGCCTTCATCAGCAGGTCCTCCTCGCCCACGTACTGCGACATCTTCAACACGCGGAAGATCCGGAGCATCCGCAAGACCTTGACGACATCAAGGAAACGGGAGCCAGGGATCAACCAACTGAGGTATACCGGCAGAATGGAGAGCAGGTCGACGATGCCGAAGAAGCTCCGTGCATAACGAATAGCGTGTTTTGCACACCAAAGCCGGAGAACGTATTCCACCGTAAACAGTCCGGTAAAGGTCATATTCAAACCAACCAACAGGGGACCATGCGCGTCCCTGATCGGCCCCACACTGTGCAGCATGGTCAAACCCACGCTGGTGATGATGGCAAGAAAAAGCAGGACATCGAACAGCTTGCCCGCCGGGGTGTCAGCCTCGAAAATGATGATGTAAAGACGTTCCTTGAGCCGTTTGCTATTCATTGTAGAGCACCCCCGCCGGTGTGATTTCAAGATGGTAGACCGGATACGGCATGCCCTGCAATTCCGCATAGCCGATGCCAACCGCGCAGTCGCCCAGCCCCGAGCCGGAAATCTTGGCACCAAACACATCCGGTGCCGACTGCAAAGCGGAAACAATTTCCTGCAACTCCGATGTGTTCACGCCCATCTCATCCATCAAAAGCTGGTTGCGGTTCAGTACCGACCCGAAGCCCGGAAGATCGTGCCGCCGCAGGCATTCCAACGCATCCGCCGCGCTGGCATCGATGTCGGCGTAGATCCGGGCATACGTTTCCTGATTTTCCGCCCGCCATTGCTCGACCTTGAGGATCACTTCAGGCGTAGGAGTCTTGTAGCCGCAATAGACGGCCGTGAGCGGAACCGATACCGGCACGGGCTCAACGGTTGGCGCGGTGGTGTAGCACACGATGCCGCCATACACGCTGGCGGCCAGATCTGCTCCCGATCCCCTGCCCTGAACGGCATGCACGGTTTCCAGCCCCTGACGGAATACCATCCGCGGATCGGGATCTTCACCCAGTAGCCAGCGCAGTATCGCCGCATGCACCGCCACGGTCACAGCAGCCGAAGATCCAAAGCCGATGTCCGCCGAAAAGCCGGACTCGATGTTTAGCAGCAAGCCAGAGGGCAATTCATCGACATGCTGCTTCACGGCCTGGATCGCAAAACGTAGCGCCGGATGGTCGATCAGATCGTTCAGCGGGCATTCATAGTTGCCCAATGCGGAAACAATACGTAGTTCGTCAACATCCAGCGCAGTAAGATGAACGGTGATCCGGCGGTTGATGGCGCACACCAACGCCCGGTGACCATGCAGAACGGCATGTTCACCCAGCAACATCAGGCTGCCGGGCGCGGAAACGGTGATGATGGCTTGTTCGGCCATGGATCAGATGATGCGGGTACCCAACGGATCGCCGCGGACCGGCGATACGGTGTAGCCGTACTTTTGGCAGATTTCCGAAGGCGGGGTGTCGGCGATAACAAGTACGATGCCACCGCAATTGCCGTTGACCGAGCCTGCGCCGCATACCTTGGCCGATCCGCCCCACGCCTCGACTTCGCGAATGAACTGCTGCACCCGGGCCGGAACCACTCCGATGGCCTCCAGCAACCGGTTGTTCTCGCGAACCAGCCAATGCATTTTCTGCACGCTGTTGTTGAGAATGGCGTCGGCAAACGCATTGGTGACCGCTTCGAACTCGCTCCAGATGCCGCTGTTTCGGAAGCGGCGCTCCACGTCCATCACGCATTCGCCCGTGGAGGATTGGGGGATGCCGGTTTGCACCATGAACATTTTCATGCGCGGCAGGGCGATGGATGTGGCCTGCCCCTTCTCAAAACGGGCGCAACCACCGTGCAGTGAAATGTAGGAATCGACACCGCTCGGCTTGCCATGTTGCAGCTTTTCGGCCTCGAGGCTGTATTCATAGTACCACTCGGGCTTGAAATCCACCCGGAGGTAGTGGCCCATGGCGCGCAGCTCGCTCAAAACGGTCGCGGCCGACGAGCCCATGCCGCACCCCATCGGAATGCTCGAGCGCAGCTTGAGCACCAATCCTGAATCCAGCTTGCGGTGCAGGCCGTCGAGCGTGTTGATGAAAGCAAACCGGAACAAATCGGCCGGCGCCGCCAGAACATACCCGATGCCGATATCCCCGCTCAGGAATTCCCGGTATTTGTTTTCGACGCGCCGTTTAAGGTCGCGCAACGCCATCAGGGTAAAGGATTCGTCGTCGGAAACGCCGGGCAGGTCGAAGGAGATCCGATCTCCTGCCTGCGGGGTAACCTCGAAAACGGCGCTGCGGTCGATGGCCATTGCGATCGCCGGCTTGCCGTAGACGACCGAATGTTCGCCACTGAGAATCAGTTTGCCTGGTGCTACTGCTTTCATAGGCTAATCCACCAACGATTCATATTCCCGCTTATGCTGACTGATGCCCGAGAACCGGAACGGTCCGGTCTTGTACTGCGGAAACACATATTCCCCACCATCGGTCGGCACCCCGTAGTTGAAGATGTCTTCGTACTGTTGATACGTCAGTTCCGTGCGGTTTTCCAGCATATTCCGATGCCGTTCGGCCAACAGGAAATCGCGGTATCCGGGCTGCACCACCCCACTGAAAAACTCGCCGACGCATCCCGAGCCGTAGCTATAGAAGCCGATCCGCTTGCCCGCCAGATCCTCTTCGGCCGTGTCGAGCAGCGAGGCCAGCCCCACATACATCGAGCCCGCGTAGCAATTACCGGTAATCCGGCTGTAGCACAACGATTCCTCGAGCAGCGCCGCCATCTCCTCCCGGCTCGTCTTCACCTTGAGCTTGTGGCTCAGCTTGTGGTGGGCTTTCTCGGCCATCTTCGTAAAGGGAATATGATAGCAGAAACGGTCGAAATCGCTGAGTGACCGACCGGTCTGCTCCGCATACTGCTTCCAGGATTCAAGCAAGGCGTGGATATAGACCATGGTCGAATACTTGCCGTCCACCAGCGCCTCGGAACGGTAGTTCGGCCGCCAG
Source organism: Pontiella sp. (assembly GCA_050306215.1). Lineage (GTDB taxonomy): Bacteria > Verrucomicrobiota > Kiritimatiellia > Kiritimatiellales > Pontiellaceae > Pontiella. The sequence continues at coordinate 6,371 of JBNLGU010000096.1, read as the reverse complement.
AAATCCATCACGTCTTCGGTGTAGTATCCGCACTCCGGCTCAATGGCCACCAAACGGGGGTTCGCCGTGACCAGCATGGCGACGGCTCCGCATCCTTGCGTGGCTTCGCCGGGACTGCCCAGCTCGTAGCGGGCGATGTCGGAGGCAATCACCAACGCCTTCTTGTCCGGGTTGCGCGCAACGAAACCAATGGCCATCTGCAGACCGGCGGTGCCGCTGTAGCAGGCCTGCTTCAACTCGACCACCCGGCAACGCGCTCCCATTTCCAGCAAGCCGTGGACATAGATGCCCGCCGCCTTGGACTGGTCGATGCCGCTTTCTGTGGCAAAGAGTAGCAGTTCGACCCCATCCAGGTCGCCCGCCTCCATCAGCGGATAGGCCGCGCTTGCGCCCATGGTTACAATATCCTCGTCGGGCGATGGAATACCCATCGTCTCCTGGCCGATGCCGACATAGTACTTGTCCGCCTCCACCGAACGGGCGGTTGCCAGCGTCTTCAAATCGACATAGTAGTGCGAGGTGTAGAAGCTGATCCGGTCAATTCCAATGTTCATCTAGAAGGAGCTCCTCTTTGCTGAAAATATCGTCTATCTCCCCTGCCCCCAGCAGGAACATGGCCGTCGTGAACTCCCGCTTCAGACGGCGAATCACTTCCCGCACGGCATCCGCCGATTCGCGCGCCGGATTCAGGAACGGCCGCGCCAGTCCGCACAGCGAAGCCCCCAGCACCATGCTTTTCACCATGTCGATCCCGCTGCGGATCCCGCCGGATGCAATCAGCGTCATTTCGTGCCGGTAGGGTTTCATCTGCTGCAAGGCAATCGGTGTGGGAATGCCCCAATCGCTGAACAGCTCTCCCAGTTGGGGATTATCGCTACGCTTGCTTTCGACCATGCTCCACGACGTTCCCCCGCTACCCGCCACATCGATATACTTGACGCCGGCCGCCAGCAGATGTTCAACGTCGACGGCGGAAATACCCGCGCCTACTTCCTTGACGATCACAGGCTGTTTCAAGGTCTTGACGATCACCGCAATCTTGCTGCGCAGGCCCGAAAAGTCGGTATCCCCCTCGGGCTGCACGGCTTCCTGCAACGGATTCAGGTGCAGGTAGAGTCCGTCCGCATCCAGCAGGTTGACGGCGGCCTCGCAGTCGGCGAAGCCCATCTCATAGTTCAACTGCACCGCACCGAGGTTGCCGAGCAACACCGTGTTGGGTGCCAGTTTGCGCAGTTCAAAACTTTCCCGTGCCGCGTCGTCCGAAAAGAATACCCGCTGCGAGCCGACGGCCAACGCCACGCCTTCGGCCTCCGCCGCTTCGGCCAAATTGCGGTTGATCTTTACCAGCTCCTCGTCCGCCCCGCCCGTCATCGACGAAATCAATAGAGGAAAGGACAGCTTTTTCCCGAGAAACTTGGTCGACGGATCGACCTCCGCCAGATTGAGCTCCGGCAGGGCGCGATGCGTCAAACGTATGCGGTCGAAATAGTATTGCCGGCGGTCGATCTCCCGGTCCTCGGATACAATGTTGATGTGATCCAGTTTACGCTGGTTAATGGGTTCCATAATGCCGCGCATCCTACATGGTGCGATCCATGGATGAAAACCTTAAAATCTTATCGAAAAAGCCCGTATCACGGGGGCGTTTAGCCCTTGAATTCAATCCGGCTCCGCATATAGTTCCCGCCTTTCAAGGAAACCCATGAGTAACCAGCAACCCATAGAAACCGGCGGCTACGAACACCGCTTTGGCGGACTGTTCCGGCTCTACGGAAAACCGGCGATGGCGGCGCTTCGGCAGGCGCACGTCCTGATCGTAGGCGTCGGCGGCGTCGGCTCGTGGGTGGGCGAGGCGCTGGCCCGCAGCGGAATCGGCCACCTGAGCCTGGTCGACTGGGACGACATCTGCTTCTCCAACACCAACCGCCAGATCCACGCCATGACCGGCACCGCCGGCCGCGCCAAGGTCGACATCCTCGCCGAGCGTATCCGCCTCATCAATCCCGAGTGCAACGTCACCCCGATCCGCGAATTCTACACCGAGCAGAATGCCGACGCGCTCATTACCGGCGACCTATCCTACGTGGTCGATGCCATCGACCGCAAAAACGCCAAGATCCACCTCATCACCCATTGCAAGCAGCTTGGCGTTCCGGTCATCGTGTCCGGCGGGGCCGGCGGCCGGATCGATCCGGCGCAGATCCGCCTGGCCGACCTGCGCGATTCCTACAACGATCCCCTGCTGGCCCAGATCCGCAAGCAGCTGCGCCGCAACCTCGGCATGCGCGGCCAGCATAAGAAAAAATTCAACATTCCCTGCGTCTTTTCCGCCGAAGAGATCCGCTACCCCCATCCCGACGGCGGCATCTGCCTGCAGAAGCCGGCCGCCGGCGAAGGCCCGAAGCAGCTCGACTGCCAGTTTGGTTTCGGCTCGGCCACCTTCGTCACCGGAAGCTTCGGCTTCGCCATGGCCGCCCGCGTCGTCAACGACCTCGTGGTAGAGCACGAAGAAATCCGTTAGTTCTTTCGACAGGAAACACCGTTGTGAATCCTATGAGGGGTCGTCCTCCTGCCCCGCGGATGCGCCACGGTCCACCCCGTCCACCTTTTCGCAAAGGTTGCAGAAGATGGTTGTGATGATACCGGTCATTTCCTGGGTCTTGCCTTTGAAAAAGCGTTCAACCAGACCGAGCCGGCGGGCGAAGAAACGGCTGATCATGTTCTCGGGATAGGCGTAGACCGACGCCGTGTAATGCGATGACTTCCCGTCGCCCCCACTGATCCGGACATGGATCACGGCTTGGTAGTCCCCGAAAAAGCGCTTGCCGGTTGAGTAGTAGACGATATCGAACGTGTTCTCGCTGGTTTGCCTGCGCACCACTTCCTTGATGTCGGTCCGCTCGCCATCCTTGTTGACATAGAAATAGGTATTGGCCGAATGCTGCCGGATCGTGAATTCCGGCGTGTGATCCTTGGCGATCAGCGTGCAATATGCCTCTTGCACCTCCTGTAGCAGGTTGGACCCCGCAAACACCACCAAGGCGTTGGAAAAGTCGACCTCCACTTCACCTTGGGTTTCCGCGTAGATCGGCTTCTTGCTTTCGAGCAACTCCCGCGACGGCCCTCCGTCCGGAAGCAACGCCACCGTATCCAGCGCCCGGGCGGAAGCAACAGCCACCCCGACAATCAGCAACCCAACAACAAAGCTACAGCTTTTCAAGCGCGTACTCCCATCGGCTTTCGGCGGCGCGGCGGTCGGCACTGGCCTTCAGCCGGCCATACAACGCCTGGTCATCGACCACCTGCTTCATGGCCTTGAACATTTCGTCCGGCGTTCGCGCACCGACCACGAGGCCCGAGCCATGCGATTCGACGATCTCCTGCGGCCCGCCTTCGTTGGATACAATGGCCGGCAACCCGCAGGCGTGCGCTTCGAGCACCACGTTGCCAAACGTGTCGGTCAGGCTCGGGAAGACGAACAGGTCGGCGCTGGCATAGGCCTTGGCCAGATCCTCGCCATAAAGGTAGCCGGTAAATACAATCTGCGGATCATTGTATTTCAGTTGCAGCTCGTCGCGCTGCGGTCCATCGCCCACAATCACGAGATCGGCCGGCACGCCTGATGCAACCAGCTGCGAGAACGCCTTCAGCATGACCTCGATATTCTTCTCCCGCGAGATGCGGCCGGCATAGATAAACTTAAAGTTGCCGTTCAGCCCGTAGTCATCCCACAATGCCCGGTTGCGGAACGACGGGTTGAACCGGTCGCGGTTGATGCCGCGCGGCATGATGTCGATATTGTCGCCTTCAAAGCCGCCATCCATCAGCAACCGTTTGTATTGGCGCGTCGGCACGAGAATCTGGTCGACCTTGCCGTAGAACCAGCGCATGAAACGCCAGGCCACCTCGCCCAGTTTTTCGTCTTCGGTGATTTCGGCGAAAAAGCGCGGGAAGTCGGTGTGGTAGATGCCCTTCACCGTAATGCCCAGCATCTTGGCCGCACCCAGGGCGCAAAGCCCCAGCGTGCCCGGCGTGGAAATGATGACTTCGTCGAACTCTTCCTTCTCAAAGTAGGCCAGCAGCTCCATGAAGGGCGGGTAGCTGACCACCAGCGATTCGTATTCCGGCAGCGTGAACGTTCCCACCGGCTTGAAGTTCTTGACCGGGAAATCGGCCTGCGGTTCCTCCTCAAGGCTGGTCACGACCGTAATGTCCTTTTCGGTATCCTTCGCCATGCGGGCCAGCGTGCGAATCGTATTCGTTACACCGTTCACGTCGGTGAACGTATCGGTCACCCACGCCTTCTTGCCGCTCTTGCGGCGCAACCCTTCGGCGCCGGCAAAACGCTCCGCCACTTCGCGCAGGAAGCGTTCATCCTTGTGCTGCGTCGAAAAGGCGGTCAGATAGGGAGCAATGCCCAGCGCCACCGGCCCCAGCGACGAGATCGCCTGCAGTGAGCCGATCAACTCGCCCTTGTGGATCTTCTTGGCGGCCTTCTTCAGGAACACGTAGCTCAGCTCCTGGCTCAGGCGGCAGGCCGACTGGAAGTTGGACGAATCGACCTCTTTGACCGGCACGCCGTGATCCGAGTCTTCGAGCACGCGTGAAAACTCCTCGACGATCATCTGTTCGATCTCGTTCATCTGCTTCTTGACGTAGGCCTGCTTCACCTTTTTGCGGAACGCGGCCCGCACGTTGGCCCGGAACCCCGTGGGTGCCGGCGCCTTTTCATCCGGCTGCTCGGAGAGGTTCTTAAGAATGGCGCCAATGACGGACCGGTCTTCGGTTCCGGGTGCCATGAAGCGGTCCTTGTAGTAGCAGTAGGCAATGCGGTAGAGGCTGTTTGCCAGCCGCACACTCGTACCTCCCGCCCCGCCGGGTTCATGCTGTCCTTCCCGGATAAACTCAAGGAAGTCGATCACGCTCGGGGCATGGGGGGTAACCGTGTGGGCGCTGGCAATATAAAGTCCGCCATGGTCGTCCGATCCGCCGGTCAAGGTCTTGTTCCACGGTTCCAAACCGACCGGTTTGATACCGTGGCGCTCGGACATTTCATTGATCAATTCCGGCGTCAAGCTGTTGAAGACCGCGTTGCCGATATCGCAGGCGCGCGGCACACGCGATCCGTTGATCCCTTCGAAGCGGTTGAACATCAGGATCAGCTTTTCAAACTGGTCGACCGTCAGCTTGTCGTTGATGCGGTAGAGCGGATGGGCAATGGTATGGATCACCCGGTTTTCGTTCATGTACTGCTGCAGGTCGTAGATGTTCTCGCGAATCTTCTGCATCTCATGGAACTGCTTTTCCGTGATGCCGGTCACCAGGCAGTGGATCTTACAGCCGTTTTCCGGGAAGTAGGTCGTCAGTTCGCTCGAAATGAACGTGCCCGGCAGATGGACGATGGCTCGCGCACCACAGATACAGTTGTGGTCGGAAATGGTCACATAGTCCATCCCCGCCGCCTTGCAGGCATTGTAGACGTCCACCGGCTCCATGAAGCTTTCCGGTGCACCGATCCGGCGCAGGAACCATTCGCTGGGGCGGTTGGAGAATTTGCTGTGCACATGAAGGTCGGCCCTTGAGATCCCCGTTTTCTTTTTCATGCCCGCAACTTCGCTCCAACCCGTTAACAAATGATGGGTTGCGGATTAGAATTTCATGAGCCCGGAGGCTTTGAAGGGCCAATTTTAAGCGGCTTGGCTACGGCCGAGGAGCAGACCACCTCAAGGGCGGAACAGCGTACTTGTAGTATCTTGCAAGCAAGAAACTCTCCGTAAACATTGTCATACACCTCCCCATCCATTAATTTTATTACTTTTTAAACCGCAAGGGGGGAAAATGAGTGAAGAAGTAAAAGTAACAAACTACCTGTGGCAGTCCATTGTTGTAACCGTTCTGTGCTGCTTGCCGCTGGGCATTCCAGCCATCGTATTTGCAGCGAAGGTGAACGGACTAGTTGCAGCAGGAAAGATCGAAGAAGCACAGGACGCGTCCCAAAAAGCCAAGATGTGGTGCTGGATTGCACTCGGTTGCGGTCTGGTCGCCGGCATTATCCAACTTGTGCTTCAATTTGGACTGCTTGGCTTAGCCGCATCACAAAATGGCGCGTACTAATCCGTCCACATGCAGTCTGTAAGAATCAGATTGATCGCCGTTGCCCTGCTCGGGGCGGCGGCGTTTTTTTTGTGGTGGACACCTCCGGAAAGCAACGGAGCGATACCCCGTTGCCCCGTTCTGCAGGCCACCGGCTTCTATTGCTCCGGGTGCGGATCGCTGCGCGCCATTCACAGCGTGCTGCACGGCAACCTGCATCGCGCATGGACCATGAATCCATTGACGGTGATGCTGCTTCCGGCACTGGCCATTTTGAT
>JBNLGU010000095.1:0-10523 GCA_050306215.1 Pontiella sp. | reverse complement strand
AAGGTGGCGGTAATTGGCGCGGGGATTACGGGGCTGACGGCGGCGTTCGAGTTGCAGCAGCGCGGAATCGACTGTGTGGTGTATGAAGCATCCAATCGCGTGGGTGGCTGCATCCGGACGGTCCAGGAGGATGGATTCCTCGTGGAGTGCGGCCCCAACTCGCTGCTCGATACCCATCCCGACCTGGGCAAACTTATTACCAGACTTGGACTCGAAGGCAACAAGCTTCCAGCCAGCGCCTCAGCCCAGAACCGCTTCATCGTCCGAGACGGGCAACCGATCGCCCTCCCCACCTCGCCGCCGGCTTTCTTCACCTCGAAGGCATTTTCAACCAAGGCCAAATTGCGGCTGTTGCGCGAACCTTTTATCAAATCCAAGTCGAACGAATCGGAAAGCCTCGCCGATTTTGTGGTGCGCCGCCTTGGCCAGGAATTCCTGGATTATGCGATCAACCCGTTCGTCAGCGGAGTCTACGCCGGCGATCCCGCCAAGCTCTCCACCTGCCACGCCTTTCCCAAGCTGTACGAGCTGGAGCAAAAATACGGCTCGTTCATCAAGGGCGCAATCAAGGGATCCAAGGAGCGCAAGAAGCGGGAAGAAGTCGCCTCGAAGGATGCGCGCATGTTTACCTTCGACGACGGCATGGAAGTCCTGCCGAATCGGCTAGCCGAAGAGCTGGGAAATATTATCCGCAAGGAATACCCAATCGCCGGCATCCAGCAACTGGAAAGCGGGCGCTGGGATGTCGGGAGCGAAGCCTACACCGATGTCTTGCTGGCCCTTCCCGCGCACGCCATGACAAAGCTGCGCACGCCGTTCGATCTTTCTCCGATGGATGAAATATACTATCCGCCGGTCACGAGTTTATCACTGGGTTTCAATGCAAACCAGTTTACCCACCCGCTCAACGGATTCGGCATGCTGATCCCGAAGATTGAAAAGCGTTATTCGCTCGGCGCCCTTTTCCCTTCCTCGATTTTCCATGGCCGCGCACCCGACGGCATGGTGCTGCTCACCGTATTCGTGGGTGGTTCGCAATCGCCTGAACGGGCACTGCAAGCCGAAGATGAAATCCTGACCAACGTACTCAAGGACCTGCACGACCTGCTTGGGCTCGATGGCGAGCCGGACTACAAGCGCTTCAGCGTCTGGCCCAAGGCGATCCCGCAATACGTTGTTGGTTACGAGAAATATCTAAACCTGATGACGAAGATCGAAGCCGACCATCCCGGCATCCATTTTGCCGGCCACTACCGCGACGGCATCTCAGTCGCCAACTCCATCCTCTCCGGCTTGAAAGTCGCCGAACGCATATGTGGAGCCACGGAACAACACGGATGAACTCGGATCATAAACTTTATTCCTCTGTGTTAATCCGTGTTGTTCCGTGGCCAAATTATTTGAGGAGTTAATATGAAACGTGGATTCTTGTTGATGAACACCGGGTCGCCGGATGCACCCACGGAGGATGCGCTGCGCGTCTATCTGGAGGAATTCCTGATGGATCCGTATGTGATCGATCTTCCGTTCCCATTGCGCTATGCGATTGTCCATTGGGCCATCCTTCCCAAACGGCCGGCGCAGTCGGCCGAGGCCTATGAGGCCATCTGGACCCGGAACGGATCCCCCCTCATCTACTACTGCACCAACCTGGTCAACGCGCTGAAGGCCAAGCTGAACTCCCCGGTCGAAATGATCATGGCCTACGGAAATCCCTCGGTCAGCGACGGTATTGGCAAGCTGCTCCATGCCGGCGTTGACGAAGTCTGTCTGCTACCCATGTTCCCGCACTACGCAATGGCCACGGTGGGCTCCTGCGTGGCCGGCGTGACGAAAGAGCTGAAACGCCGCAAGAGCAACGCAACCCTGCGCGTGGTTCCGCCGTTCTACAATGAACCAACCTATATCAACCCCATCGCCGACTCGTTGAAGAGCGTAGATGAGCACATTTTGTTCAGTTACCACGGATTGCCCGAGCGTCACCTGAAGAAAACCGATCCCACCGGCAAGCATTGCCTGTCGACCCCCGATTGTTGCGAAACACCGTCCCCCGCACACGCCACCTGCTACCGTCACCAATGCCTTGAAACGACCCATGCCATTGTAACCGCCGCCGGCATTCCTGAAGATCGCTACACTATCGCCTTCCAGTCGCGGCTCGGGCGCGATAAATGGATGGAGCCCGCCACCGACCAGATGCTGGCGGATCTTCCGAAACAAGGTATCAAGCAACTGGCCGTCGTCTGCCCCGCCTTTTTCTGCGACTGCCTCGAAACCCTTGAGGAAATCGAGATCCGCGGCAAGGAAACCTTCATGGAAGCCGGCGGCGAAGCCTTCCGCATGATCCCCTGCCACAACGACACCCCTGCGGCTTTGGACTGCCTGGAAACTCTGATGAACCGCCCCGAAAGCTGGCCGCTAATCTAGATTTCAATAGTTTCAAGCTTCAGTTCATGATCCTCTTTTTCAGAAACTCATAAACCTGCATCGATGATTCTTTATCTGTAACGATCCACCCTTTTGGCTTCAAAATATCAAATGAATTGAGCTTGCCCGTTTTGTCACGAACAACAAGTCGACGGGCAGTGATAAATGCATCCAGTCGAACTTCGGCGATGGCCGTGTAGGCGATACGGCAGTCCGGTCCATCGTTAGCGAATGGTGCATAGGCGATGAATATCAATTCAACATCTGTGAGCAACACCTGTCCGATATCTCCATATGACGACTCGTGCCACATGGGTTTAAAGCCATTTAGATCCGGATACCAGGTTGCCCTTTTTTGCAGATGGACTTTATGGCCTTCGTAACTAGACTGGCGCGGAATCATTTCTGGGAGGTTCTTGACCTCAGCAAAGGTTGTCAGTACGCCCAGGGTATCAAACTCAGCGACAAAAAAGTCAGTGTCGCAGACATTTTCCGCATCGCCAGCCGCAGGAGCTGCGACAATGATCCAAGCCACCACCTGTTGCCTACAGTAGACCAACTTCCGCTCGTTAATGCTGACGACATCCGGCTCGCCAAGCGCAAGAATTATTTCACGACGGGTGGTTACCCCCGGTTTAAAAACACTGACTTTCTGCTCGGAAATATTGCAGCGCGTTTCTGCCGTATCATGTCTGGGAACTGGAACAATGACACATCCGGAAAATACCAGCAGTACAAACCCGCAACAAATGTTTCGATGATTCAGGAAAGAAGCCCTCATTCCTTCTTCACCTCCACAAGCGAATATTTATCCAGCAGGCCTTGCGAGTCGAATGTCAGCACGAGGCTATACATCACTCGTGCCCAACCCCTCATTGGATATCGAGGGATCACGAAGTACCCAAGGGTTTCAGGCGTATCTGCAATACGATAAGTCAGTATGCCGCCCTGCTCAAAACTTGCGGAAGGTGGCCCCAGCTTTTGGATGATCGCATCGCGCGAGATTGGCTTGGAAACGAGGGCATCGATATCCACCGCAAGCCCATCGCGAGGTGGGGTAGCACACCCCGCCAAAACGACTACGAGAAGTAGTACCGAAACGAAAGAACCACACCGCCAATACTGCATTGACAGACCCATTGCAGGAATTCGATCTATATTGGAACAACAGCGAAGAAATAGCATGACTTCACCCTCCCTTCCAACGAGAAGAATTGTACGCCTGCCCACATGCATGACAAGGTCATTCAGGATAGGATTGAAATGCGAAATCCGGCACAATTATGGCAAGGAAATCACCTAGAAGCTGGCGGAGAATCATTCCGCATGATCCCCTGCCTCAACGACTCTCCTGCGGCTTTGCACTGTCTGGAATCCCTGATCGACAACGCCGGGCAATGGCCCTCCTCCTGCCCCCCGCAATCGGCTACGGATCGGACCGCATAAACCTTGCAAAATAACGCCTTGGTTGTACGCTTGTCTCGTGCGGCGGATGGATGGACGAGGACGCGTCCGGACGGATGGCACGGGGAGGTGAATGGATCATGCAACTGGTCGATATCGATGTGTCCCACAACCGCGTTCATATCACGCTTTCGGAAACCTTCCAGGAAAACGAGGCCATGCAGATGCTGGATGAAATCACCATTCGGCTGAAGGAACTGCAGAACGGCTTTCTGGTATTGTGCGATCTAACCGCACTGAAGATTTTCGAGCATGATGCGCGGCGGGTTTTCCGCGAAATCATGGATCTGTGCAACAGGAATGGCGTTGGCAAGGTCATTCGCATCGTACCCGATCCGCTCAATGATTTCGGGCTGACCGTATTGTCTCACTTCCACTACGACCATGGCGTTCCTGTGATTACCTTCCGCACCCTGGACGAGGCGAAAAAGCATCTACACGCAGCCAGAAAGCTGTTCCCGGAAGCACACCGAAAATGAAGGTCTTGATGGAGTGACACATTTCGAATTCGAGTTGAAAACCGCAGATTCGTTGACGTTGCGAGGACAGGGATGGGAGCCACAGTCCGGCGCCGTATCCGTGGTGTGCCTTGTTCACGGCCTTGGCGAACATAGCGAGCGCTATCACCCCATGGCCGAGGCATTCAACCGCGCGGGCCACGCGCTCATGACGTTCGACCTGCGGGGACATGGCCGCTCCGAAGGACGCCGCGGCCATTGTCCGGGCTATGCCGCGCTGCTTTCCGACATGGGATTGATGTTGAAGGCCGTCTCGGCCCGCTATCCGGACATACCCTGCTTTCTCTATGGTCACAGCCTCGGAGGAAACCTGGTGATACACTACGCACTGAAACAGAAACCCAAGCTGGCCGGGGTAATGGCTTCGGCGCCTTCGCTACGCCTCGCATTCCAGCCTCCGGGATGGAAAACCGCGCTGCTTCGACTGTTGAATACCATCGGGATCAACCCGGCCTTTTCCAGCGGCCTCGACCAATCCGCATTATCCAGGGACTTCCATGTCGTGCGCCTCTACCAGAACGATCCGCTGGTCCACGACCGGATCACGCCGGCGCTGGCAACCGGCATGCTGCGTGCCGGCGAATGGAACCTGGCCCATGCGGCCGAGTTCCCCTGGCCCCTCCTGCTGATGCACGGCGAAGCCGACCGCATCACCTCCGTTGAAGCATCGATCGAGTTTGCCGCCCAGCTCGAACATAAATGCACGCTGAAGATCTGGGACGGACTCTACCATGAACTCCACAACGAGCCGGAGAAGGAAAAGGTGCTGGCCTACGTACTCGACTGGATGACGCCGATCGCCTCCGACGCGGTCAACCGATAGAACATCCGGAGCAGGGGTCTGGGACAGTGCGCGATACCAGAAGAGACAGCGGCCGACGCGGACATCGAGCCTCCTTTGAAATGAGTACAACCCTCGCCCTGCGGCCACGCGATTTGCTGGCGCACACTACGGTAGCCGGGCGCGGACGCGGTAGAAGCGGTTGCTGGTTGGCGCGGTCACGGTCTGGACTGTCTGGGAATAGGAGCCGGTAAACCAGGTCACTTCAGATATCCATGTTTCGTTGGTATCCGTCAGATCCAGACGGTAGTCGATTTGATACTCGCGGTTGGACGAGCTGACGAAAGCCAGACTGGTTGCATTGCTATAAACCCCGATCCTGAAATACGAATTGCCGTCAGTAGGATCCGTATCCGCAATCCACTCCTGCTCGCCCGTAAAGCCGTCGCCATCCTGATCGATGGAAGCCACTACGCCGGTTGTGTTGCCACTTTGCTCATATTCCCACCCGTCGGGAATCCCGTCTTCATCGATATCATCCATCTGGGCCGTGCTGTTGATCTGCGCGGAAAAAAACTGCATGTCTGCGATATAGGTGCGGTTACCGTAAACGGCGGTACTGCCGGGTTGGCTGGTATAGCCAGCCACGGTCAGCATAATGCCAGCCAGCTCCCAGTTTCCGCCATTGTTGTAGAAGACGCCGCCACCGGAATCATAGGTGGCGCCCTGCGCCTCGCTGCCGCCAATGTCGTCGAAGGAGGTATAATACATTTCGGTGATGCCATACCCGTCATTCACCTGGCCGGCATCCAGCGTCTTGTTGTTCGTACCCCAGCGCTTGGATGATCCCGAAGCCCATTTGTAGCCGGTATAAACCGTGGGATGTCCGCCTTCAACCCAGGCTGAGTTCCACGTGGTTTCAGCGGGTTCCCGGTTGCGGCCGTTGCCGATCATCGTAAGGGACGCATTGGGCAGGAGGGAGGACGTACGAACCGTCAGGCCGGGAAGGCCCACAGTCCCGCCCACCACGCGAAACATGATCAGGTCGGCGTTGCCATTCGAGCCGTTCTGGAGCCGGATCCAGCTGTTGGGGTCGATCGAATAAACCGCGTCTCCGAAAACCACGGTCGTTGGGTTGTCCAGCTGCTTGATGTGGTAGGCCGTAATAAACCAGTTATTGGAAATGTAGGTCACGCTGGAATAGACGCTGCCCTTGTTGATCCGCCCGACGTAATCCCAGCCCTGCCCACCGCTGGGAGCCGTCGTATTCTGGGTTCCGTCTCCGCCGGCCAGAATGACCGCCCACCCCGTCAAGGGAAGATAGGCCCATGCACCAACCAGGAAACCAAAGATCAATCTACGCATTCTGTACCCGCTCCTATCCAAAAATCGCCGGTTATTTTGACCACATGCATCCGGGAATACCCAAAAAAATAGCGATTAATTCGATTCTGCATTCCCCGGAGAACCGATTTTTGATGCAGGTTGCATGCCGCTTCTGATACAAAACCGACTTATGGAAAAAGACCGAATCTATTCCGAATCGCTCGCCAACATCGCCGACTTCCGCTTCGACGCGCAGGTGGCGGATGTTTTCACCGACATGATCGAACGCTCGGTGCCCGGCTACCGCTCGATCATTACCATGATCGAAACGTTGACGGAACACTATGCCCAGTCCGGCAGCACGCTCTACGACCTCGGTTGCTCCCTCGGTGGCGCCACCCTCTCCATGCGGAGCGGTATAGCGGCCACCGGTTGCCGTATCGTGGCCGTCGACAATTCCGAAGCGATGGTGGAGCGGTGCCGCAAGCTGATCGAGCGCGACCATCATTCCGTTCCCGTGGAATTGGTGTGCGACGATATCCGCAACGTGGATATTGCAGACGCCTCCGCGGTGGTGCTCAACTTTACGCTTCAGTTTATCCCCCCCGCGGACCGGCTGAAACTGATGAAACGGATTTGCAATGGCATGCGGCCCGGCGGCGTATTGATCCTCTCCGAAAAGGTGGTATTCGCTGATGCACATCTCAACGACCTGCTGACCGATATCCACCACGACTTCAAGCGGGCGCACGGCTATTCCGACCTGGAGGTCAGCCAGAAACGATCCGCGCTCGAAAACGTGCTCGTTCCCGAAACCATTGCCACCCACCGCGAACGGTTGATCGAAGCCGGCTTTTCATCCGTCGATGTTTGGTTCCAGTGCTTCAACTTCATGTCCATGCTCGCCGTGAAATAGACCTCCACGCCAAGTCGCGGAGAATGCAAAGGATCGCAAAGTTTCCTCTGCGAATCTTCGTGCACTTTGTGTCTTTGCGTTTAAATTCCCTGCCGACTCATGAATATCGACTACATAGACTTCTATCCGTTGCTGAAGGAAACGCCGCTCGAGCAGTGGATCGAATTGCTTCCGGCACGCATCGCCCATGGCCTGCGCTATGAGCGCCACGGCAATCTGCCTCGCTGGGAAGAAGCACTCGCAACACTACCGTCCGTCGACTCAACCACAGTTGAGCTAAAATCCGAGGTAAAGGTAGAAGGTCCTGAAATAGCGGGATTGGGAGAGCAGCTCAAAAACCTCCACCCATGGCGCAAGGGTCCCTACCATATCCATGGCGTGCATATCGACACCGAATGGCGGTCCGACTGGAAATGGGATCGCGTACTGCCGCACCTCCAACCATTGGAAAACCGGACCATCCTCGACGTCGGCTGCGGCAACGGCTACCACTGCTGGCGCATGGTTGGCGAGGGAGCCAAGCTGGTCGTCGGCATCGACCCCTCTCCCCTGTTTATCTGCCAGTTTTTTGCCATGAAGAATTTTATCCGCGATCCGCGCGCATGGGTGCTGCCGCTCGGCATCGAGGATGTTCCCGAAACGCCCGGGGCGTTCGACACCGCCTTTTCCATGGGCGTGCTCTACCACCGCAAGTCGCCTGTCGAGCATATCGAGCAGCTGAAAGCAGTGCTCCGACCCGGCGGCGAAATGGTGATCGAGACACTGGTGGTCGACGGCCCCGAAGACCACGTACTTATCCCCGGTGGGCGCTACGCCAAAATGCGCAACGTGCACGCCATTCCCTCTGTTCCAACGCTTGAAAAATGGCTTCGCGAGTGCGGACTTCGGGATGTCCGCGTGGTCGACGAATCCGTCACCACCACCGAAGAGCAGCGATCCACCGACTGGATGACCTTCGAGTCCCTCCCCGACTTTCTCGACTCCGCCGACCCCTCCAAAACCATCGAAGGCCATCCCGCTCCCAAACGCGTGGTGGTTATTGCCACAACCTCGTAGCCACACGGTTTCTAGACCAATCGGACCGCGAGCACACACCACAGTTCTTTGCAGTATTCTAAAGTCATTAATCATCATGGCCCACATTCTGCTTTCCATCGCAGACACCAGCCCACACCGGGCCGGACTTAAAAATATGAACTAAAAAGGAACTGCATGAAAAAATTGATCTACATCCCGTTGCTCGCACTCTGTAGTGCGGCATGCGCGGATATCACCTCGTGGCCGACGGAATGGGAATGGAACCCACTCTACTCCAGCAGTGGAAGCCTCTATGAGGACGGACGGCTGGATACGGCCAACAACGGTCACCTCTATCTCGACATCATCGGGGGATTCGACGCGCAGGGCAATGAATATGCCGGAGCCTATCTGGTGAGGCAGGATGCCGCGTCCGGTAATCAGAACGAAGCGCAATTGATGATCCGGATCCGACTCAACGCGGCGAAGTCCAGCGATCCGGGAGCCTACCAAGTGTACTTCGAAACGACGGGCGACGCTTCGGTCAACTGGCTGCTTCAATTGGAAACGCCTCAACAAGGGACGCCCCAATTGACCTTCGGAGCGGCCAGCGGAACCAACAGCAGCGCGGTCTTGATCAACTCGCCGCTTTGGACGGGCAGCGTTTCCGGGTACAGCCGCTACACTGGACTGGCCACAGCGGACGGCTCGCAGTTCAGCAGCAAGCCCAATGGTAGCGGGGACGACGACTACTTCCTCGATCTGTCCATGCCGTGGGATGTCTTTTCCGCCAGCACGGGCATCACCTCCACCAACGATCCTTTCCGCGCACTGATCGTATCGTCGCAGAGCGGTGGGAATGCGTTCGACGGGGATGTCGGCAACACAGCCTTGACGACGAACATCAAGTTTGCGGACGCCTATTCCGACACGATTCCGGAGCCCTCGCAGTTTTCGCTCCTTGCCGTGGCCGGAGGATTCTTGTGGTTCGCTCGCCGACGGTTCAGGCGCTAGCCTCCCAGCACCCCAAAGATAAAAAGCAGGTGGAGATGGCTCCCCCTGCTTTTTTTCGTTTCTGAAGAACCGTGTGTATCCGGTTTTGTCTCCATACCGAATCCTCCTCGTCGCCATGAGAAAAGAGACTTCCGATAATTCTGTGTATTCGGCGCATTCTGTGGTTAATTGAATAGCATGAACCTCTCGAAGTTTGGCGAAAAGTTTACCCGCAAGGCGGGGATCACGGAGCTGATGGATGACCTCGGCTCAGCGATGGCGGGCGGTAACATGCTGATGCTCGGCGGCGGCAACCCGGCCCACATTCCCGAAGTGCAGCAACGCTTCCGCCAGCGCATGGAGGAAATCCTCGACGAGCCGCGCGGCTTCGAGACCATGATCGGCAACTATGACGGCTCGCGGGGCAACGCGGCCTTCATTGACGCCATGGCCGAAATGCTGCAACGCACCTTCGGCTGGGATATCGGCCCGCAAAACATCGCCTTGACCAACGGGA
Source organism: Pontiella sp. (assembly GCA_050306215.1). Taxonomy (GTDB): domain Bacteria; phylum Verrucomicrobiota; class Kiritimatiellia; order Kiritimatiellales; family Pontiellaceae; genus Pontiella. The sequence goes on along the minus strand of JBNLGU010000095.1, from coordinate 564 downwards.
GCCAAAACGCCTTTTTCTGCCTCTTCAACCTGTTTGCCGGCGAGATGCCCGACGGATCGAAGAAGAAAATCCTTTTCCCGCTTACCCCCGAATACATTGGCTACGCCAACGCGGGGCTGAGCGACGACTTCTTCGCGGCAAAGCGGCCTTCCATTGAGATGCTCGATGACGACCTGTTTAAATATCACGTGGATTTCAACAACCTGACCATCGGCGACGATATCGGCGCCATCTGCGTGTCGCGGCCGACCAACCCCACAGGCAACGTACTGACCGACGAGGAAATCCTCCATCTCGACATGATGGCGCAGGACAAGGGCATCCCGTTCATAATCGACAACGCCTACGGAACCCCCTTCCCCGACATCATCTTCACCGATGCCCAACCACGTTGGAATCCAAATACCATTGTGTGCATGAGCCTATCCAAGTTTGGCCTGCCCAACCTGCGGACGGGAATCGTCATCGCCCGCGAGGAAGTCATCGCTGCCATCGGCGACATCAACGGCGTCATGCATCTGGCCCCCGGCGGCATCGGGGCGCGGTTGGCCATGGATATGGTCC
>JBNLGU010000094.1:0-10874 GCA_050306215.1 Pontiella sp. | reverse complement strand
ACACTTCGTCGCTCGGATCAATGAAGAATTCGAACGGCGTGGCCTCCAGCGCCATGTGCTCCATGGCGGCCCAGGAATAGTCGCAATCCTGCTCGTTCCAGACCCGGCGCAACTCCTGTATGATCCACAATCCGGAAAGATTCTTCAGGAAACGGATGGTATCGCAAACACCGACCTCGTTGGTAAAGTTGGCCGCCAACGAGCCCTCGTTTATGACCGGATCGGTCAGTTCCGTCCCCAGTAGCGACCAGGTGCCGGAACTGAGGAACGCGCAATGCTCCCCTTCCTTCAAGGGAACTGCCGCGAACGCGCTGGCCGTGTCGTGGCCTCCGACCGCAACCACCGGCAACCCATCGGTCTCGCCGATCACGGTGCCGGGATCGACAAGATCCGCAAACAGATCTGTACGGATTTCCAGCTTTTCCAACAGGTCGTACGCCCAGTCCTTCGTTACTGGGTTGTAGAACTGGGAGGTGCTGGCGATGCTTCGTTCGGTCACCATGTTTCCGGTCAGCCAATAACCTAGCAGATCCGGCGAAAAGAGTAGCTTGTCCGACATACGGTACTGGACCGAATCCGACAAGGAAAGCGACATCAACTGGTAGAGGGTGTTGATCTCCATGAACTGGATACCGGTCTGGGCGAACACCTCTTCCTTCGGCACGCGCTCGAACACTTTTTCGAACATGCCGTTGGTCCGGCTGTCGCGATAGTTGACCGGATTGCGCAACAACTTCCCGTCCGCATCGAATAAACCAAAATCAACGCCCCAGGTATCGATGCCCATGGAAACCAGACCGTCACCATATTCCTTCTTGGCGAGGGCGATGCCCTCCTGAATGCTACGGAATAGATGGACGAAGTCCCAATGGAGCGTACCGCGGATTTCCGTCGGACCGTTCCAGAACCGATTCATCTCCTTGAGTGTCAGCTTTCCTGATTCAAGTGTACCGACAATCGTTCGACCACTCGACGCTCCCAGATCCACTGCCAGATAATGCTTCGCCATTGTCCCAACCCCTCTCAATGATTTTTCCGCTAACATTGTTGGGCGGGAATGGCTGAAGGCCTTCCCGCCGCGGCTGGAAGGTCTGTGACCGTTCCAGCCCTACAATCTCCTTTTAAATGGCCGGCGCGTTGGCCAGCAGGTATTGCTCGGCTTCCGGGCTCCACAAACCGTTATGCTGATCAACGATCTTGGCCAGTCCCTGATACAACTCGCCTTCCATGGACTTCAGATCGGCCAATGCCACCAACGGCATGCTGATGTTGTTGTACACGAGCTTCTTTCCGCCCGGAATTTTGGGCAGGTTCAGCGTGGTGTCGATCACGGCGTCCAAGCCGCCGACATGTGTAAGCATGGTCGATGGATTCAACTTGCCTTCCTCCATCATCTTGAGCGACTCGATCATATCGTCGGTGTTGCCTCCACTGGTGCCGACCACATGCGTCGCTGCATAATGGACATTGTAGAAGTTGAATTCCGCCGCAAAGTTCGGATCGGTCGGGCCAGCGAAAAAGTTAAGGCATCCGTCGAATGCCAAAAGCTTATCGGCTTGCTCCACGACCGGACGCACCGGTGCATAGACAAACACATCGTTGAAGCCTTCGCCCTTCGGGGTCAGCGATTTCAGGTAATCCACACCCTTGCCTTCTTCGGCGGTGTTGACATAGACCAGCTCCACGCCGTTGGCCTTGGCTTCCTTAACGGTAAAGATCGACGCCGCACGCTCAAGGCGGGCGTTGTCGATATCCGTTACCACCAGCAGGCCCGGCTTGCGGTCGCAGTGGATTGCATAGTCGATCGCACCAAGGCCCATCGGTCCAACGCCGGCGAGCAACGCCATGGCGCCGCCCTCAACAATGCCCATCTCGTGGACATAGCTGCCGGGCTTGGTGTGGTAGTTGGCATGGAAACCGCCGACGATGCACGACATCGGTTCGGCCAGCGATCCGAGGAAGAAGGCATCACCGCCATAGGAAAGCAGGCAATCCTGCTCCATGACTTCGGCCGGAATGATCACATATTGCGAGTCGCCGCCGATATACTGGTAGGAATACCCCGGGGCCGACAGGATGCCGACCGGACCGTCTGCATAGTTGATCGCGGGCTGGATGGAAAATTTGTCGCCGGCATTGAACTGGTCGGACCACTTGCTTCCAACCTCGACAATCTCACCACAAAACTCGTGGCCGATGATGATCGGTTCGTCGGCAACATTGTCGGGAATGCGCTTGTGCTTGATGCCCTGCGACGACGCCTTGTAGGACGACATGCAGATGGAATCGGACACGATCTTCGCCAGGATTTCGTTGTCCTTGATGGCCGGGAGTTCGAACTCCTCCAGCCGCAAATCCTTTTCTCCGTAGAGCCTGACTGCTTTTGTTTTCATGGTTACCCTCCGGGTATAGTTGTTAATTGTTTGTTGTTAGTTGCTGGGAGACGCGAGCATGACCAAGCCTATCAACCAACAACCATCATCCATCAACTGTTTTAATTCAGCATCACCTGCCCGCCGGTAACGGGGATGGCCTGGCCGGTTTCATATTTTTGTTCGACCGCGTAGAGGATGGCTTTCGTTACATCCTCGCCATCGCACCCGCGACCCATGGGAATCTGTGCTTCGTAGAAGTGCCGGACATCTTCGACGGTTTTAGCGCCGGGCACCTTGCCCGTATTGAGATACTGAACAAACAGGCCGCGGTCCGGATCGGACCACAACGGTCCGTCGAAAAAGTTGCCGGGGCAGATCGTATTCACCTTCGTGTTGTCCACCACAAGCTCCTTGGCGAAACTCTGCACCAGACCGACCGACCCAAACTTGGAGCCGGCATAGGCCCCGTTCTTGTTCGATCCTTCCAGCGCCGATTTTGAACTGATGCTGATAATGTCGGTGTAATAGTTGCCATGCGGTTGGTTCATCCGTTCCATCACCGGAGCGACATGCTTGGTGCAGAGGAAGAAACCAACATAGTTGACGTCGGTGACAAATGCGAAATCCTTGAGTGTCATCTCCTTCACACTACCGGCTTTGAGCACACCGGCATTGCTAACAAACAGGTCGATGCCGCCCGCCTTCTTGACGACTTCGTATACCATCTTTTCAACCGATTTTTCGTCCGCAACATTGACCTCTACGCCAAACGCAACCGTCCGATCCGCTTCCCCGTTCAGTTCACGGGCAAGCTTTCTGGCGCCGGCCACATTCATATCTGCGATAAAGACAATGGCGCCGTTCTTGATCAGCTCGCGAACAATCCCTTCGCCGAATCCCTGGGCACCGCCGGTCACCACGCACACCTTGTTGTTTACAACAGCGGAACGGCCATACGCAATCGGCGCAGCGTTGGTTCCATTCACCGCATCGTCATAGTCCTCGCCCAGGAGGAATCCGCCAACACCTTCGACGATGACCGAGTGCATGCCCTTTTCAAACTTCTCGGCCAGTTCGTCTGGCCTGCAGGTCAGCTCGGCGTAATCGATCCGGTCCTGGAAGACCACGATGTCGCCCTTTTCCCCGTCAAAGCTCAGCCCCCGCAACAACGGCGCAACTTCGAGCACCTTCCTTTTCATTATAAATCTCCAATCAACTTTATCGCCTCTTCCGGTTTGGAATGGTCCATTTTCTTGCCGATATCCGCATACCTTGAAACACGCTCTTCCAAACTTAGGCCTGCCATCGGATTGTCCGGACTGAACAGGGACAGGCTGGCGTCGGCGGCCGCCAGCTTTTCATGGGCAATCAAGGCCCATGCCGCATCGGCCAGATGCTTGAATTCCGGCTCCAGCAAAATAGGGCAATTGAACGATTGGCGCGAGCTATTGATGTCCACGCCGCTGATTTCCATCAACCCGTTTTCCTTGCACAGCTTCTGTAAACGCACCATCTGCTCCAGTGTATTTCGCGGAGGCATGTACGTGATGGCCTTGAATCCCAGCGTCTTCAACTCCGGTACCAGATCATCCAGGAAGTCATCCTCGAACTTCTCGGCTTTTTTATCGCCCGTCGGTGATTCCCCAACATCGCCGAGATAGGCATAGGCAGGGATCGCACCGATGCGATTGGCAAAGTCAACCGCTTCCCGAACATTGATGCACTCGTCGTAGTCGGAGACGATAAAGAACTCGGGAACCAGCGCGGACTTGAATGCCCCCAGCAGGTCGTAGGCATAGTGCGGGTTGTCCACATCCAGCAAAACCGTTTTCAGCGACCCCTTCAGCGGAATCCTCAGGGTTCCCTCGACATAATCGACCAACGTCTGCCCTTTCCCATGCACCTCGATCAATTTGAGCGACAGTGCGTAGAGAATGTGCCGCTCGGTGATCGAACCGCCCTTGTCTGCATTCGAAATCGCCGCCACATCGGCATCAAAGTCCAGCGTCGGCGCACCGCGCTCCGCCAGAATCACATTGAGCAGTTCCACCTCCCGGCGGTCACGGGCAATGCGCGCATCGTGGATCGGTTTCAGAAACTGCACCACGTCCGGCAACCTGTTCCGCGGGATGCCGTGGAATGCGATATAGCTCACATTCGGTTCATCCGGATTGTTGGACTTCCGTCCCTGAACCGAGGTGCCATCCATGTTGACGCGGATTTCGCACCCCACCGTGCCGGCGATATTCAGCCGCTTGCACGCTTCAAGGAATTCCTCGCAACCTGAAACGGAGTCGTGGTCCATGATGCCGACCGTACCCAAGCCTGCCTCCTTCGCCTTCGCCGGAATATCCGACGGCGTGTAGGGGCTGAACGAATAGGTCGAGTGAACGTGGTTGTTAACTTCAAGAGCCATAGCCTTCTCCTGTACGGGCGACATGCATATCGGCCCTACACACCCTTCCGCGCAATGCGCAGCATCTCACCGGTGGTGTAGTTGTGCTTCACCACATGGCCCGGCAGCGGGACAATGCGCTCGTGAATCGCGTCGATGATCCACTCCGCCTGCGGATAGTAATCCTTCTCCATTTCGGCGGCAGGCGAGATCCAGTTCTTCGCGCCGACAACCACCGGCGGGGCATCGAGATAATCGAAGCACAGGTTTGTGATGTTCGATGCAACCGTGTGCAAGCATGATCCACGCTCCACGGCGTCGGAAGCAAAGACGACCCGTCCGGTCTTCTTGACCGACTCCACGATCTTGTCGTAGTTGAGCGGGGCAACGAAACGCAGGTCGATCAGTTCGACTTCCATGCCGTACTTCTCCTTCATTTCGTCGACCACTTTCATACCGCTGTACAGCACCGGACCGAGCGTCACGAGGGTCAAGTCCTTGCCCTGCATACGGACTGCGGGTTCGCCCTCTTCCGTTTCGTAGTAGCCTTCCGGCACACCGCCTTTTTCGAACAGCTCGCCCACGCCGTAGGTCTTCTGCGACTCAAAGAAGATGACCGGATCGGTTCCGGCCAACGCCAGGTTCAGCATACCCTTGGCATCGTAGGTCGTCGCGGGATAGTAAACCTTCAGGCCCGGGATATGGTTGACCATTGCGGTCCAGTCCTGCGAGTGCTGCGCGCCATACTTGTTGCCCACGGAAACGCGGAGCACCAGCGGCATCTTCAGGATGCCGGCGGACATCGATTGCCATTTGGAGATCTGGTTGAAGATTTCATCGCCGGCGCGGCCCATGAAATCGCAATACATCAGCTCGGCGCAGACGCGGCCACCGCTCAGGGCATAGCCGCAGGCCGTTCCAACGATCGCCCCCTCCGAAATCGGAGAGTTGAACAAGCGGTGATACGGCAACAGTTCCGTCAGGCCGCGGTAGCAGGCAAACGCCCCGCCCCAGTCGCGGTTTTCTTCACCGTACGCAATCATGGTCGGGTCGACGCTAAAGCGGTGGGCCATGGCTTCGAAGATACCGTCGCGGAAGGTGTAGAGCTGGTTCGGCTTGTAGGGCTGGCCGTTTTCGTCAAAAGCATACCGCTTTTTGCGCTTCAGCTGCTTCACGCGATCATTCTCTTCCAGCGGCTGCAGCATCTCCGGCTCACGGTCGTCGAACTTTTCAACCTTGCCGTTGGAGTACATGACCTTCTCGATCAGGCTGACGTCGGAATAGGGCGAGACCGATTCGTCGATCGCCAGCTTCATCGCCTTGGCTACCTTGGCCTTGACCTTTTCCTTCAGACTTTCGGAATCGGCTTCGGTCAGCGCGCCGTTTTCGACGAGGTATTCGCCAAAGCTTCGTACGCAATCCTGCGCTTCCCACAATTCCATCTCCTCCTTCGACCGATAGGACGAAGCATCGGATGGCGAGTGTCCGGACATACGGTAGGTCACCACGTCCAGCAGCACCGGACCCTTGCCTTCGAGCAGGATCTTCTTCTTGCGCTCGGTGGCGTCGGCCACGGCCAGCGGATTGTAGCCGTCCACGCGCTCGGCATGCATTTGATTGGGGTTGATACCGGCGCCGATGCGCGCCGCGTAAGTGTAGCTCATGGTTTCACCCACCGTCTGCCCGCCCATGCCATACTGATTGTTCATGATGTTGATCAATACGGGCGGGTGGCCGAAACCTTCGTCCCACAATTCAGTGTACTGGTCCATCGCCGCCATCCAGATGCCTTCGTAAACCGGACCGCAGCCCATTGCGGCGTCGCCGATGTTGGCGATCACGATACCCGGCTTGCGATTGATCATCTTATTCATGGCCGAGCCGACCGAGATATCGGCCGAGCCGCCGACCAGCGCGTTGTTGGGCATGGAACCGAACGGAATGAAGAAAGCGTGCATCGAGCCGCCGAGACCGCGGTTGATGCCGGTGTCGCGGGCAAAGATTTCCGCCAGCGTACCATAGAGAATGAAGTCTTCGGCCAGATCCTTAACGCTTTCCTGCGAGCCATCCTTCACCACCTTGAGGGGCTTGCCGTCGAAGAAACCTTCCATGATGCTGTTCAGCTTGGCGTCGTCAAGCTGGTAGATGGCCGACAGGCACTTGGCGAGAATTTCGCCGTGCGAGCGGTGCGAACCGAAAATGTAGTCGTCGGTATCGAGATTGACCGACTGGCCGACGGCTGCGGCTTCCTGACCAATCGACAGGTGGGCCGGACCCGGATGGTTGTATTCCATGCCTTCGTAGGAACCCTGCACCTTGATCTGGTTCAGCATGGTCTCGAACTCACGGATCATGAGCATGTCGTAGTACATCTTGACCAGACGCTCCTTGCCGTACTTCTTCTCTTCCTTTTTGTAGTCCGGCTTGTACTGGTTGATCGGAATCGGCTTGAAGGTAATTTCACCCGATTTGCGCATTTCATCGGGATTGATAACTTGATCTTTTGGCATGGCTTTTCTCCTTTAAAATTTTGATCGATCAGATGCGTCTGATCAGATTGATTGATTAAAACTGAAACATCGTACTGCGAATAACTTCCCCCACGGTCGGATGCGGAAAGACGATCTCTTGCACATCCTCGACGCGCAGGCCTGATTCGATCATGGCAGCGGCGCCCCAAATGATTTCCGAACTGTAGGCTCCGAACATGTGCACACCCAGCAAGGCGTTGGTGTCGGCATCGACCACAACCTTCACGCTGCCCGGGCCGCGCTTGCCGTTTTCGGCGAGGAAGCGTCCGCTCATGATCATCGGCAACGAAGCGGTCTTGACGTTGTGCCCCGCCTCCTTTGCCTGCTTTTCGGTCAGGCCGCAGCCCGCGATTTCCGGCATGGAATAAACCGCCCACGGAATGGCATTCGTGCGGAAGCGGTCTTTCTTTCCCAGAATCGTATTGAGCGCCACTTCGCCCATGCGGGTGGCCGAGTGCGCCAGTTGCGATTTGCCAGTGACGTCACCGATGGCATAGACGTTCGGCAGGTTGGTGCGCTGCTGGTCGTCGGTCTTGATGCCGCGGCGGTCAAAATCGAGTCCGGCCTCTTCTAGGCCCAGACCCGAGAGGTTCGGCGCGCGGCCAACGGACATCAGCACGATATCGGCGCTGATCGATTTATCCTCACCCGACTTGGTGGTGAACTTGACGTCGTGGCCGTCGATCGCCGTCACACGGCAGCCAAGGTTGAACTCCACCTTGCCCTTGAGGGCCCTGCGGAACTGGGCCGCCTGCTCGTTGTCCATGAAGGGAATGATTTCATCGAGCATTTCGATCACGTCGACCTTTACGCCCAGACTGCTGAAGAAGCTCGCGAATTCGATCCCGATCACCCCGCCACCAATCACAGCCAATGACTTCGGCATCGTTTCAACGCTCAGGATTTCCTTGCTGGTCATGACGTGCGGCTGGTCGGCGCCGGGAATCGGCGGTACGAACGGCGAACCGCCGGTAGCGATCACGACATTGTCGCCTTCATAGACCTTGCCGTCGACTTCGACCTTGCGCGAACCAATCAGCTTGGCCGTGCCGTAAAGGACTTCGACCTTGTTCTTTTTCATCATGGCCGCTACGCCACCACGCAGGGTTTCAATCACCTCCTGCTTCCACGCCATCGTCTTGGGCAAATCGAATTTGACCTCCCCTGTCACGACCCCGAATTCCGGAGCCTCCTTAGCGTGGATATAATGCTTGGCGGAATTCAGCAGCGTCTTGGTCGGAATGCAACCCCAGTTCAGGCAAACGCCGCCGAGATACTGCTTTTCGACCAGCAGTACTTTTAGGCCCTTGTGTCCGGCGCGTTCGGCCATTTCATAGCCGCCGGGACCGGCGCCGATAATGATAATGTCGTAGACCATGATTATTGCTCCAAAGTTAGCTCAAACATGAAATCCGCGAGTTTCTGCCGCAGGGTAGCGAGGAAACGGGCGGCCGGCGCACCGTCAGCGGCGCAATGGTTGAAGGTCAGCGACAGCCCCATATGCGGAACAAACTCGACGTCGGAACCCTTCATGACCGGCTTGGGCTGAATCGCGCAGACACCGAGAATACCGACCTCCGGCTTGTTCAGCACGGGTGTAAAACTTTCGATGCCCATCGCTCCAAGGTTGGTGACTGTGAACGTGCCCCCCGTCAGCGCATCCGGTTCGATGGTGCCGTCGATGCAGGCCGTCGCAAGCCGCTTGGCCTCGGCGGAAAGTTGCCTGATGTTCATCAGGTTGGCAAAGCGTATCACCGGAACCATCAGGCCGCGCGGCGTGTCGACCGCGAATCCAAGATGGATGTTCTCGAATTGCACCATCTTGGTTTCCAACCAATGGGCGTTGAGCTCGGGAAACTCGGCCAAGGTCTTGACGGTTGCATAGAGCACGGCATCGTTGATGCTAATACCGCCAACCCCGGCGGCTTCCGGCGCGGCCTTGCATTTGGCCCGGTATTCCAGAATGGAACGGGCATTGGCCGAGCTGTTGAGCGTGAGCTGAGCGGTGTTTTGCAGGGAATCGAGCATGCGGCCGGCCACTACTTTGCGAACCCCCTTGACCGGAATCTCGGTAAGCGCACCGGGGAATTCCAAGGCAGCAACGGAAACCAAATCGGCGGGCACAACGCGACCGCCCATTCCGGTTCCTACCGCAGGAATGGAAAGACCTGAGGCGGCGGCCTTGGCCGCGGCGGCCGGGGTTACGGCAGGAGCGGCGGCAACATCGCGCTCAATTACTCGGCCGCCTGGACCGGAGCCCGCGATGGAGGAAAGGTCGACCCCCTTTTTCTCCGCCAAACTCTTGGCTCGAGGCGACGCACCGGATGACGTGGCGTTTGACGATTGGGGCGTGACAGCAACCGGAGCCGGTTCGGGTTTCGGCACTTCTACTGGTTCACTGACTTCTGCCTTCTGCTCACTGACCTCTAACGTTTCGGGCCGCAACCCTGAAATGTCCTCCCCGGGTTCTCCGATCGCCGCGATCGTTTTCAGAACCTCAACGTCCGCATCGGCGGGATAGAAGATGCCGAGCACGGTTCCCGCGGCAGTTGCTTCTACTTCAAAGGTCGCCTTGTCGGTCTCCACTTCGCACAACGCCTGCCCTTCGGATACAACATCGCCTTCGTTTACTTTCCATTCGATGATGATGCAGGACTCGACCGACTGGCCTTGCCTTGGCATGAGTACTTCTGTCGCCATAATTCTTCTCCTTGTATGAAACTATGATTGAACGATCCGCACGCCGGCGTTCTTCAGTTCGACCTCAAACTCTTTGGTTAATTCGCTGTCGGTCACCAACGCATCCACGCCGTCAAAAGGTAGAATGCGGGCAAAACCGGGCTTACCAAACTTGTCGGCCCCCGATATGACAATAACCTCGTCGGCTTGTTCGGCCATTTTTCGGACAAGGTCGGCGGTTTCGACAAAGTGGGCGGTAAAGCCTTGCTTAACGGAGGCGCCGTCGATCCCGATAAAGGCCTTGGCCACATGGAATTGATCCAGGCTTTCCAGCGCCATGGGACCGATAATCCCCTCTTCGGCTTCGCGGAATTCACCGCCGACCAGTGTGACGCGCAACTGCGGGTTGGTGCGTGCATAGGTCAGCAGCAAGGTGTTGTTGGTGACAATGTGGATGTCGCGCTTGCCCAGCAAGTATTTGGCAATCAACGCCGTGGTGGTCCCCGCGCTGATCATGACCGTATCACCACTTTCAATTTCAGCCGCCGCGGCCTTGGCGATCGCGGATTTACGATCCTTGTCCTTGCGGATGCGCTCAAGGATTTTAGGGTGGTAGGCAGGCATCGCTCCGCCGTGCGTGCGGACCAGAAAACCTTCATCTTCAAGCACCGCGAGATCGGCACGGGCCGTAACAACCGTAACGCCCAGTTGTTTTGCCAAGTCCGTGACGCTGACCTGATTATCTTCAGCCAGAATATCGAGAATCGCCTTTCTACGTTCTGAAATGGATACCGTCATATCGCACGACACTTTCCTTTTACTTTCTATTACCTTTCTTTTAGATTTCGCATTACCTTCTGTCCAGCATCTTTTTTCTATTTATATTTCACTCAT
>JBNLGU010000093.1:0-10968 GCA_050306215.1 Pontiella sp. | reverse complement strand
GTGCGCGTTCCGGCGTGCCGAACAGGTTTGAAACGCAGGGGAAGGCGCACCCCTTGACCCGTTCGAACAGGATGGCCGGTCCGCCGGAACGATAGGCGCGCCGTTGGATTTCCGCCATCTCCAGATAGGGATCGACCTCGTCCCGGATCCGCAGCAGTTGACCGTGCCGCTCCAGTGCCTCGACGCATTCGCGTGTACTTTTATAACCCATGATGCGCCGCATCCTACCGAATCGGGGGTTGTCCTTCCACTCCTTACGCAACAAACCGTCCACGCCCCAATCGGTCATAGATCTTCGTTGCCTTTCCGGCATTCGTTGCAAATACTCATTCCCATGAGCAGTCAGGAAGAAAAACGGGACACGTTGATATCGGCGGAGGAAAACCGCGAAATGTTCGACCGCATCGCGAAGAACTATGACGCGGCGAACCGGGCGATTTCGATGGGCATGGACCGCGGATGGCGCCGTAGAACCATCCAACTGCTCAAGCCGTTCCGGGGCGGGCGATACCTGGATATCGGAACGGGTACGGGCGATCTGGTATTCGAGATCCTGAACCAGTCGGCCAATGTGCTCGTGGATGGCATCGATCCAGCGGAGCAGATGCTGGCCATTGCGCGCGGCAAGGCGGCGAAGCGGGGTGTCGGAGACTCCGTTTCCTTCTTTACGGCGGATGCGCTCAATCTGACGATGGAGAGCGAGACCTACGACGGTATTGTTTCCGGTTTTTGCTTTCGAAATATCGAGCGGCGGCAAATGGCCTTGGAGGAGATGCGCCGGGTATTGAAGCCGGGTGGCATGCTGGTGATTCTCGAGGCGACCTATCCGGAAAGCGCGCTGATTCGTTTGGGCTACAAGCTTTACACGCCACTGGTTCCCTTGATCGGGAAGATGTTGGGCGGTGGCTCTGCGTACAAATATCTGGTCGATTCCATCGAGGATTTTCCCAAGCCGGCTACCGTTACGGATATGTTCAGCGCGGCTGGTTTTTGCCATGTGCAATGCAAGCCGCTGACCTTTGGAACCGTATGCATTTTTTCAGGGAAGAAGTAGGTAATCAGGTACTGTATTTATGAGTAAAACCGAATTTGTTTTTGCGGGAGCGCCCTACAGCAACTCGGCGCCGCTGGTGGACAAGCTGACGGAGGTGGATCCGCGTGTGCGGGTGATCAACGACCATCCGGCCAATCTGGTGCGCGACCTCAATGCCGGCAGGGCCGACGTCGCACTGATCCCCGTGGCCCATCTTTTTGCACATCCGGAACTAACCATGCTTGAAGGCTTGGGCGTGGCCGCCGATGGGCCCGTGCAGAGCGTGTTGCTCAAGTGCAATATTCCGCTCAAACAGATCAAGGTGGTGGGTCGTGATCCGGCTTCCGCGACTTCGAATGCGCTGGCTGGCTTGCTGTTGAAGAAGCATTTCAACTTGGACGTACAGATGGTCGATTTCCATGATGTGGAACGGCCGGACGCCGCGGTGGTGATCGGCGACCGCGCGCTGTGTTCCGATCCGGCGCCGGCGGGCGATATCGATCTGGCCCAGGCTTGGAAGGAGATGACGGGACTTCCGTTTGTTTTTGCCGTCTGGGCGGTGCGCGCCGACTATCCGCACATTGATGAAGTCACGGATATTGCGCAAAAAGCCTATACCGCTGGATTCCTGGCGACAGAGAGCATTGCGGCTCGCTATGCAGACCAGCTGGGTGGATCGCTCGATTTCTGGGTCGACTACCTCGACAACTCGATCCACTACCGGCTCGGCGAGCGGGATCTGGAAGGAATGGCGCTGTTCCGGAAATATCTCGCGGAGCTAGTCTGATTCCGCCACGGTCTTGCCTACATAATCAATCACCCGCGACGCGTACTCCAGATTGTAGGCATAGCTGTCCAGTTCCGCCTTCAAGAAGCCTGAGAGCGCGGCATCGTCCGATTCGCCCGCCAGTTTCATCGCATGCCGGTGGGCGATGTTGGCCAACCCGTGGGCACTGTCGTAGTATTCGTTGCGCAGCTTTTTCCATTGGGTTTGTGTGAAGCCCTGTTTACGGATGATGTTTAGCCGGTCCACCATCTTGTTGTGGGTCGTGGACCAGCTCGTCAAACCGATATCGCGATAGCCGTCGGAAGGAACGCGTTCCAGCGGGTCCTCAATGCAACCATTGATGATGGCGACGACGGATTCAAAGGTGCTTTGCGTGAGCACATAGGGTTTCCCATACTTGTCGTTGTAAGGCCGCCAGTTGACCGGGAACCATTCCACATTGGTCAATCGATAGCAGAACCGGCGGACCTTGCTTTCGAAACGGGATTTGTCCTTTTCGTCGCTATCTTCGCTCGGAGACGAGAATTGAACATAGCTGGCGATGCCGATCACTTCCTTTTCGGCATTCAGCACCGGGCTGCCACTGTTGCCGGATACAAACTCCGCCGAAACCTCCACAAGGTCGGATGTCACGCCAGTGACTTTCCCGTACAGTTCCGTGGCGACGCCGCCCCCTTCGCTGTTGCCAAACACGGCGAGCGGGGCGTCGATGGCCAGGTTGGAACTGATCGCCAGGGCCTCTTCGCGGTCGGCAATCACCAGTCGCGCAATGTCGCGTTCCCGCGAGAGTTCGACGGTGGAGGGTTTCAGGTCTTCGCCGTTCACGGTGCGGAACTCGATCTGGTCCGCACCCATGATGACATGCTGATTGGTGTAGATGTAGGTTTTTCCGTCCACCTGCGCCACAAAGCCGCTCCCCGACCATCTTCCCGTTTCGGACCTGCATTTGATGATGACGATGCAGGATGCAACATCGTTGAAAGAGTAGGGCACCTTTGCGTTGGGTGCTTCTTCCGTTGACTCCTCTTCAACGGGTTGCACGATGGGATTCCGGAGGCGCGCTTGCGAGGGTCCGTCGAGAGCTAGCACCAGCAGAATGGGCAGTGCCCTGTGGAGTGTCCATGCCACTGGTTTCATTGCCACCCCTCGTTTATGCCGCTACCAGTCTTCACGGCGGCCTTTTGCGCCCAGCAGGATCAATACCCCACGCCGGGCAGTTTGGTTCCGAAATAGTCAATGGCTTCAGACGCGTAGCTATAGGCGGATTCAAACCCCTCGAACTCATTGCGCAGGAATCCGGAAAGATTCCGGTGCTTGAGTATGATGTCCATGCTGCGCGCCCGTCGCTGGCAAAACGATGACAGCGCTTCAGCGCTACTGCCCAGTTCCCGGCGGAACTGGTTGCTGCGATGGCTTACCACCCGGTTGTGGTCGCCGCACCAGCGTTTGAGTTCTGCATTGGAGCAGTTTTCCGGAACGGTCGAAAACGGCTCCTCGTACATGCCGTTGATGATGTCGAAAAGGAATTCCACAAGTTCCGTGTTTTCACGGTAGGCTAGACCGTAGTCGGCGTTGTATTTTCTCCAGTTCACCGGGACCCACTGGACATCGTTGAGCCGATAGCAGAACCGGCGGTCCTTGTTCTCGAAACGGGTGTTTTCGGTCGTTCGGTTGTGCCGCGAAATGCGGACATAGCTGGCGATGCCTACGACCTCGCGGTTTTCATTGAGGAGTGGGCTTCCGCTATTGCCCGAAACAAATTCCGCTGTGACTTCCAGTCGGTCTGCGCCAACCCCTTCGATTTTACCGTAGAGCTCCGTGGCGCCCCCTTCGCTGTTGCCGAACACGGCAATGGGCGAGCCCATACCGACGTTCGCGGAGATGTACAGTGCATCGGTCCGGTCCGGCAGTTCAAGCCGGACGATATCCCGGGAGGCCGCCAACTCAACACTGATGGGTTTCAGCGATTCACCCTTTGCCGTGATGAAATCAATCCGACCGGCCCCCATGATAACGTGCTGGTTCGTGAAAATGTATGTCTTGCCATCCATGCGTCCCAAAAAACCGCTTCCTGCCGCTTCGCCCGTTGGCATCTTGCAGGTGATCATCACCAGGTTGCTGGAGATATCGTTGAAGGAATAGGAAAACGAGCTGTCCTTGCTTTTGTCCTTCGCGTCTTCCGCCCTTCCCTGGAAGGGGAGGGCTGCAGGCAGGAGGGAGAGTGCGAGCATGACGCCCTTGGCCAATGGGTGCTGTCCGGTTTTGAGATCCATGGTTCCTCTCGCTAACGTTGCCTATTTAAAATGAAAATAGTTTTTGTTGGAAAGCCGCTGGCCGAAGTCGGTGATTTCGTTCGAGGCCCAATCCAGACGGGCCACGTATCCCTCGAACTCCTTGCGGATAAAATCGGTCATATCGTCCTTTTGCAGTTTAAGTTCAACGAGTTTTGATTTTCTGGCGCAGAATTCGGACAAGGCGCTGGCGCTGTCGCCGATATCTTTCTTGATTTGGTCGTTAATGTTGTTCAGTTCGTGCCTGGTGGCCCGCCCCTTCTTGGAGAGACGCATGATTTTGTTGACCATGCTGTTGTGTTCCTTGGCCCAGCGTTTGAGGTCGTAGTCGCGATAGTCGCGTGGAACATAGCCGTAAGGCTCGTCGCCCCAGCCATAGATGACGTCGAAGATCGAGTCGACCATGGCTTCGGTTTCAAGGTAGTCCTGGCCGTAGGTTTCGTTGTATTTCTTCCAGTTAACAGGAACCCAACGGTCGTCGGTGAGCCGGTAGCAGAAACGGCGGGCCTTGGTCTTCTGCTTGCCGTCTTCATCCTTTTCATCCAGGGAGACGAACCGGACGTAGCTGGCAATGCCGATGACTTCCTGCTTGTCGTTGAGCACCGGGCTGCCGCTGTTACCGGAAACAAAATCTGCGGAAACCTCCACCAGATCGGATGTCACGCCGGTGACCTCGCCATACAGGGCGGTTGCCACGCCGCCTCCCTCGCTGTTGCCGAAGACCGCCATCGGGATGCCCAGGGCGGGGGTCTGGCTGATGGCAAAGCCGTCGCGGTCGTCCAGGGGCATGCGAACAATGTCGCGTGTGACGGAGAGTTCCACCCCTCGGGGATAAAGCTTTTCTCCGGTCGTGGTCGTGAACTGGATTTCGGGGGAACCGAGAACAACATGCTGGTTCGTGAACAGGTAGGTCTTGCCGTCCATTTTCCCGATAAACCCGCTGCCGGCGCAGCGTTGTCCCGAAAAGGTGGTGCATTTGATAATCACGATTTTGTCGGCCACATCGTCGAAACTGTAGGAAAGGTCCTGACTTGAAACGGCGAATGCCACCGAGCTACCCATGGCGATGGTGCAGAGGGCCAGTAGTGGCATACGGAAGGGGTTGGGCAAACTAGGCATCGGCAGTGTCCTCCTGTGGGTTTTCAGTATCCGTCGTACTGTTTTTATTGGCTGGATCTTCAGCTTCTCCATTGCTCTCGCTGGCAGTGGAGCTCTCGTCATCCACCGCCTCGGGCAAGTCATCTTCGTAGTATTCGATCATTCGCTGTACCGTGTTTTCGTAGACCTTGACCGGTTTTTTTCCGCCGATGTCGTAGCGGACCATGATGCGTTGCGTCCAGTTGCCGTACTCGTCGGTCACCAAATACTCATAGGTGTGGCGGCGTTTGGCCTTTTCCTGGTGGTAGATCTGGCCTTCCATGTCGATAAAGCCGTTGTCGGCCCATTTGAAAAAGAAGGTGTACTGGGGAGCGGTGCCCCTGTAGCGGACGTATTTGGTTTTGCGGTTTTCTTCGTCGCGTTCGTAGCTGTAGGCAATGATCTGCTTCTTGTTGGAATCCAGCAATTTGTAGTCCTTGAGGTAGCCGGCTTCCGTGTAGCTTTCGATGGCGATTCGGCCCTCCATGGCTTCCTTCAGCGCAATCTGCCGAGTTTCCGGGCTGAGGACGACCGTCCAGTCATGGGTATAGTCGTCCTTCTTGTTTTCATAGCTCATGCGTACATAGCAGCCGTTATCGTCGTAGAAGAAATTCGAGATGTCGACGAGCTCATCGTTTTCGTCCCATTCGGTGATCTTGGTCAGGTTGCCGGTGCGGTCGAACTCCCGTTTCTCGGTGGTGAATTCCCCGGCGATATTTTCCCACAGCTGGAGCTCGACGCTTTTAACCGGACCGATCAAATCCGTGTCCTTGAGGTCGGGGACCATGATGTCCAGATGGGTGGTGGTTGCGGGAAGAGTGCCGGCAAAGGCCAGCGAGAGCAGGGTTGGCAGTAGTTTTCGCTTCATGAAATTTCCTCAAAACACTCAACCGTTGTACTCATTGTGGCCACGAATTTAAAGAGAATATCTTAAGTTCTCTTCCATGAGTTGCGGAATTCCCTCGAACCGAAACCATTGATACGATATCAATGGGCGAATGTTGCCATGTTAAAGGATTTGATCATACTGGTATTGAGTGGCGCGGCCATTGTGGTTTCCGTGCGTTATCTGCTGATCGGCGGAATAAGCCGTATTGGCGCCGCACTCAAGTTTTCCGCCAAGGTCCGGGGCCAAATGATTGGTTATGCTACGAGTGTGCCGGAGTTTACGGTGCTGGTGGCCGGGGCCTTGAACGGGGTGTTCAATGCGGGGATGTGGAATATCGCCTCCTCCAATGTGATTAACGGCGTCCTGTTCATGGTCACGGTCTTCGCCTTTCGGCAGCAGCTGGACCTGCGCAACCGCGTATTCACCGACGAGATTGTATTCGCCCTGCTGTCCGTGGCCGTTCCGCTGGGCATGTTCGCGTTGCATTTTGGAACCGGTTTCGCGACGGCCGCCGGATTGTTTGGCTTTTTTGTGCTCTACAAGCTGCTGGACCGGCTTTTGAACAAGGCGGGAAAGCCCGCCCCCTTGCCGCCGGGCGCAAAAGAAGGCACCTGGTGGGGTGGTACATTGATGCTGATTGCGGGGATCGGGGCGATCCTGCTGGCCGGACGTTGGCTTGGGATTAGCGCCGGATCACTGGTGAAACTGCTTAGCGTACCTGCGTGGGCCGTGGGTTGGATTCTGGGATTGGTCACCTCGGTCTGCGAACTGGCATCCTTTATCGAAATCTACCGTATACACAAGCCCCAGGACTCGCCGACGCACATCAAGGATACGCAGGAAGCGCTGGATGCGTTGGTGGCTTCGAACATAGCCAACCTGGGCCTGATTCTGCCGTTGGGCATGCTGGTCTATATGTTGGTTGCGTAGCGTTTGGTCTTCCAGAAAATGATGGCTGCGGCGATGATCATCAGTACGGAATAAAACTGCCCTTTGCTGATCCATCCAATGAAAAATTCCCCGTTGTCCGGTTCGCGAAAGAATTCCATGACGATGCGTGCGACGGCATAGAGCACCAGATAGCAGGCGCTCAGCGTTCCGGGGCGTTTCGCCCAAGCGGTCCGCCGCAGAACCAGCATGATTCCGAAAACGAGGAAGCCTTCGCAGAAGGATTGGTAGAGCTGGGAGGGGTGGCGTGGTTGCAACGCGCCGGACTCGATGGCCACCTGTATGGCCGACATGTCGTAGTTGCCGTGGTGGTAGCCCAACTCCTCCGGAAAATACATGGCCCACTTGACGTTGCTGACCCGCCCCCAAAGCTCTCCGTTTACGAAATTGGCCAACCGCCCAAAGGCGAATCCCAGCGAGGCAACGCAGGATAGGTGGTCCGACAGGTTCCAGAACCGGTGGCCATGTTTTCGGGCGTACCAAACCACGAAGACGACGACACCGATAAAGCCGCCGTGGCTCGACATGCCGCCCTCCCAAACGCGGTAGATATAGCGCGGATCGGCCATAAAGGAATCCAAGCCATAAAAGAGGACGTAGCCGATGCGGCCTCCCAGAAAAACGCCGAAAAAGGCCATCAATACTACAAAGTTGCTGACTTCCTTTTGCTCCACCTCGAACTCGCCTTGTTTCGACCATTTTCGGAGGATCAGGATGGCCGCAACAAAACTGGCCAGATACGAGAGTCCGTACCAACGAATCGCCAGCGGCCCCCAAAGTTGCAATACGACCGGATTGATGTTGTGGATGTAGTGTTCAATCATGCAAAATGAATATAAAGTCAGAAGCGCGGGAAGCAAAACCATTCGTTGATTTTCACGCCTGCATGTGGTTGGAAAGGTCGAGGGTGCTTTAGCCGCCGGTCAGGCTTTCATCCCTTTCTGGCTTGTTGTTTTGGGCATGGGGATTATATAAGCATTAAATGATAACTATTCCCTGAGCTTATTCGCTCCGGGTATTGGCGCACAATGGGTACACTTACAAGCAAAACCAAACGACCTGTCACCTCCCCGGCATTGCATAGCTTGCTGGTTGCCGCGGTTCTCCTCTTTGCGTTTAGCCACGAGGCGCAGGCCTACGTCGGCCCCGGTGCGGGGTTTGCGGTGATGGGGTCTTTTTTTGCGGTCTTTTCGGCCATTCTGGCCGGCATGTTGGCGGTGATTACCTGGCCGATCCGGTATCTGGTTCGCACGGTTAAATACCGGAAGGCCTTCCGGCGCAGCCGCATCAAGCGTTGCGTCATCCTAGGGTTGGACGGTATGGACCCGAAGCTTGCCGAAAAAATGATGGACGAGGGCAAGCTGCCTACACTGAGCCGGTTGAGGGAGGAGGGGACCTTCAAGCCGCTGGCTACGACGGTTCCCTCGATGTCGCCCGTGGCGTGGTCTTCGTTCCAGACGGGTACCAATCCGGGCAAGCACAACATCTACGACTTTCTGACGCGCGACAAGCAGTCCTACCTACCCAAGCTTAGTTCCGTGGATATCCGCGGGCCGCGCCGCATCATCCGGATCGGTTCGTTGAGCCTTCCCGTTGGTAAGCCGGACATCCGGTTGCTCCGCAAGGGTAAGCCGTTCTGGATCACTCTGGGAGAGCACGGCATTTTCAGCAGCGTGTTGCGGGTTCCGATCACCTTCCCTCCGGAAAAATTCTACGGCGTGTCCCTGTCCGGCATGTGCGTGCCGGATCTGCGCGGTTCCCAAGGCACCTTTTCGCTCTTTACCAGCCTGAGCCCCGACCAGATGGAGGTTGAGGGGGGGCAGTACTATCACGTCCAACGCGAGGGCGACACGGTGGTGGCCGACCTCGTGGGGCCTGACGATCCGTTCCATGCGGACTCAGATCCGCTCAAGCTGCGCTTCACGGTGAAGATCAAGGATTCGGAACACGCGGTCCTGAAGATTGGGAAGGAACATGTGGCCCTCCGCCCGAACCAGTATACGGAGTGGGTGAAAGTGGCGTTCAAGGTGGCACCCGGAGTGACGGTGAAGGGGATCTGCAAATTTCTGCTCCAGTCGATTGAACCCGAATTCAAACTGTACGTTACCCCGATAAACATTGATCCGGAAAAGCCGACGTTGCCCGTCACCCATCCCATGGTTTACGCCACCTATCTGGCCAAGCAGCAGGGACCGTTTGCAACGCTGGGCCTGGCCGAGGACAGCTGGGCGCACAACGAAAAGGCACTTCCCGACGAGGGCTTCATTGAGCAATGCCTGCAACTTGATGCCGAACGCGAAACAATGTTTTTCGATTCGCTGGAAAAGGTTCAAAACGGCCTGTGCGTTTGCGTGTTCGACGGCACCGACCGCCTGCAGCACGCGTTCTGGCGGGATATCGACCCCGAGCATCCTGCCCACGATGCGTCCTGCGAGGGGCGGCATGTGATTGAGGACCTGTACAAACGCATGGATGATCTCGTGGCGCGGACGCTGAAGAAATGCGACGACGAAAAAACGATGTTCATGATCATATCCGACCATGGTTTCAATACGTTCCGCTACGGCATCGACCTGAACTATTGGCTGGAGCAGGAAGGCTATCTGACGATGAAGGAAGGCGAGCGGGGCGGCAAGTATCTGGCCGGCATCGACTGGTCGAAGACGCAGGCCTACGGCATCGGCCTTTCGGGCATCTTCCTGAATATCAAGGGCCGCGAATCACAGGGTATTGTCGAGGATGGCGAAGAGGCCGATCGGCTCCGCACCGAGATTGCCGAAAAGCTGGAAAAGCTGGTGGATGCGGAACGTGGCGGCGCACCGGCGATCAAGCAGGTCTACAATGCCCTGAAGCACTACACGGGACCCTACAAGCAGAACGCCCCGGATCTGTTGGTCGGCTACTATCCAGGCTACCGGGTGTCGTGGGAGACCGCGGTCGGTCAGGTGACCGAACAGGTCTTCCATCCGAATACGAAGGCATGGAGCGGGGACCATTGCATCGATGCCTCGTTCGTGCCCGGAGTGTTGTTCAGCAATCGAAAAATCGGTTCCGATAAGCCGCATCTCATGGACATCGGTCCAACCGTGCTGGATTTGTTTGGCGTGGAGGTGCCCGGCTACATGGATGGCCGGCCGTTGAAGGTGGAACTGTAGATCGCCCTGATATTATGAAGAATGTGAATAAAACAGCCTTTAAATGGACACGCCCGCTATGGGTGTGGTTCGGTGCGGCATCACTGGTTGCTACCGTTACTAGCTTCGCTGCGGGCGATGTGGCGGCGAGCCATAAAAAGGTGATCGTCATCGGTTTCGACGGCATGGATCCGCGCTTGACCGAGCTGATGATGGGTGAAGGGGAATTGCCAACGTTTTCCGGTTTGCGCGCAAAGAACGGCTATCGCCGGTTGGCCACGAGCAACCCGCCGCAGAGTCCGGTGGCGTGGGCCAGCTTCATCAATGGCGCGGACCCGGGCACCCATGGCATTTTTGACTTTGTTCACCGCGATCCTGCCAAGCAGTGCGCTCCGTACTATTCGGCCGCCGAAACGGTCGAGGGCAGTGGCTACGTGGAGTTTCGCGGGCACCATCTCCAGCTCAACTTCTGGCCGTTCAACCACGCGCCGACGCAGACCTTCCTGCGGCGGGAAGGTACGCCGTTCTGGCATTACCTCGACAAGGCCGGCATCGCGTCCGCTTTTTACGACCTGCCGGCGAACTATCCGCCCAGCAAGTCGGAATTCGGGCACCATTGCTGCATGTCCGGCATGGGCGTGCCCGATCTGCTTGGAACCTATGGAACCTACCAGCATTATGGCGAGGACGATCCCGTGCGCACCAAGGAGGAGCCCGGCGGCATGCGTACGATGCTCTTTTTCGAAGAG
>JBNLGU010000092.1:0-11497 GCA_050306215.1 Pontiella sp. | reverse complement strand
GCATTGGCACCGGGCATGAAAACGCCCTATTTAATCGATACCACCTTGCGCGATGGCGAGCAGATGCCGGGCACCGTATTCACGCGCGAGGAAAAGCTGAAGATCGCCATTGCGCTGGCGGAGGTTGGCGTCGGCGAGATCGAAGCCGGCATTCCCGTGATGGGTCCGACCGAGCAGGAGGATATCGCGGCGATCATCGCGCTCGACCTACCCTGCCGCACCACGGGTTGGTGCCGCGCGGCGATGGCCGACCTCCATGCTGCCGAAGCCGCCGGATTGGATTCGGTTCATCTCTCCTTTCCGATTTCCGATCACCATTTCCGAGCGCTGGGCAAGGATGCGACCTGGGTCTTCAACACACTCGAACGCATCCTGCCGGAGGCCTTGAAACGATTCCCATTTGTATCGGTCGGCGCACAGGATTCGGCGCGGGCCGACCGCGCATTGCTGATGGCGTTTGCACAGCGGGTCCATGAACTCGGCGGGCATCGGCTGCGGATTGCCGATACCGTGGGCGTGATGAATCCGTTCCAGACGGTCGCACTGTTCCGCGAACTCAAAACCACTGTTCCGGATCTGGAGCTGGCCTTTCACGCGCATAATGATCTGGGTATGGCAACGGCCAACACGCTCGCCGCATTCGAAGGCGGAGCAATGTCGGCCGACGTTACGGTGGCCGGAATCGGCGAACGCGCCGGCAATGCGGCGCTGGAGCAGGTTGCCATGGCGGTTCCTTCCCTGGGCATGCGGACGCAGAAACTGGCCCCGTTGTGCGATCTCGTGCTCGCGGCCGCCGGAATCAATCCTCCCGTGTGCGCGCCCATTATCGGAAGGAACGTGTTCAGCCACGAGTCGGGCATCCATGTGCATGCCATCTTGAACCATCGCAGCGCCTACGAACCTTTTTCCGCGTCCGACATTGGACGGACCGATTCCACGCGCGTCGTGCTCGGCATCCATTCCGGCGAAGCCGCCCTGCGCCACGCCTTGAACCAGCTTAACATCAACCCAGGCTCCGAGCCGCTGGGCTGGCTATTGAACCGCATCAAGAACCACACCCTGAAAACCAAACGTCCTGTCGGACCAAGAGAACTGAAGTATTTCTATTATGAATGATCCGAAACCGCGCATCTGCCCGCACTGCGGGTCTCGCCAGCTTGTCGCACACGTCAGCAGTCGAAGGATATTCATCGATCATAACGGCGAACGGATTCCCCTGCTTACGGTTAACTACAACCTGGACCACCCCGTCATTGAAGAGCAGGCAACCACCTACACCTGCACCTGTTCGTAGACCGGCGACGGGAAACGGCCCCCAAAGGCCGCACCTACGATTTGGTACGCTTAATGCATCTATGCGCACATGCATGTCGGATGCATGCATTTTAGAACATAATTGTATTCAAGATCATTAAAACCATGAATAGCCGATGCCAAATTGTAAGTATGATGACCCCAAGCTGTGTGATGCCCGGCATATCAACGAACTCGAAACGCTGGCGCAAATTGCCCGCACCCTCTCCCGCAAATCGAAACAAGAAGAGGTTTTCCTCGAAATAATCGATGTGCTTGAGTGCAGCCACGATATTCAGCGCGTCACCATCATGCTGCTGACCATCGATGGACGCGAATTGCGCGTGGAGGCGGTCAAGGACCAACGCATCCAGCAGGCCGAAGGCAAAGCCTATCGCCGCGGCGAAGGCATTACCGGCAACGTGCTGGCGACAGGGCAGCCGAGGATCGTTCCGCTGGTGGCCGAAGAACCCAAGTTCAAGGGGCGGTTGCACAACCGCTCCGATGAACCGCTGAGCTTTATCTGCGTGCCGATCATGCTGGAGAACGAAACGGTCGGCACCCTGTCGGCCGACTGCCCGGCCCGCGGCATGCCGGCGCTCAAGGAACTGCAGCGCTTTCTTTCGATCGTCTCCACCATCATCGCCAACGACGTCAGCGCCCGCCGTATCGCCCGCATGGAGCGCCAGGCGCTGGAATCGGAAAACCTGCGGTTGCGCGAAGCGATGATGGCCAAGTTCCAGCCGGAAAACATGATCGGCAACTCCAACCTGATGCACGAAGTCTATACGCGCATCCACCAGGTGGCCGTCTCCGATACGACCGTCCTGATCCGCGGCGAGTCGGGGACCGGCAAGGAGTTGGTGGCGTCGGCCATTCACTACAGCAGCAACCGCGCGAAGAAACCGTTTGTGAAGGTAAACTGCGCGGCGCTGAATGAGAACCTGCTGGAAAGCGAATTGTTCGGACACGAAAAAGGCGCCTTTACCGGGGCGCTGCAGACGCGGATCGGCCGCGTGCAGGAGGCCGAGGGCGGCACGCTCTTCCTGGATGAAATCGGCGATATTTCGCCCGCAGTACAGGTTCGCCTGTTGCGCGTCCTCCAGGAAAAAACCTTCGAACGCGTCGGCGGGAACGACCCGATCCAGGTCAACGTCCGCGTGGTGGCGGCCACCAGCCGCAACCTCGAGGAAGGGATTGCCAACCAGACCTTCCGCGAGGACCTCTACTACCGGCTCAACGTCTTTCCCATCCTGCTGCCCCCGTTGCGCGAGCGCAAATCAGACATCATGCTGCTCGCAGACCACTTCCTGCAGAAGTATGGCAATATGTACGGCAAGGACATGAAGCGGATCTCGACGTCCGCCATCAACATGATGATGGCCTACCACTGGCCCGGCAACGTGCGCGAACTGGAAAACTGCCTGGAACGCGCGGTCCTGACCTCGTCCGACGGCGTTATCCACGGCTTCAACCTGCCGCCGTCCCTGCAAACCAGCGAGGGCACGCATACCAACCTGCTGCCGGAAAACGGAGCCAACCTCAAGCAGATGGTCGAGGCCTACGAACGGGAAATCATTATCGATGCCCTCAAGAAATACCGGGGAAACGCGGCCGCCGTGGCGCGCTACCTCGAAACCACCCAGCGTATCATCAACTACCGCATCAAGAACCTGGGCGTCGAACCGCGGAATTATAAGTAGTTTGAAGTTCCGGGCTTGAGGAAGTGCTGCAACACGGATGGGGATTAGACAAAATAATTATGGACAGCATAATTCCAGCCAGCAGGACAGTTGGCCAAGTGAGGCACGCATAAAGGAAATAATCGAGCCACGAATCAATGCGTCACTAATCATTTTGTCCCTAATTATTTTGTCAAACAATATGTAGAAACACGCACCTATCATGGATATTGACCAGCTAATCGAATCATTGGAGTTCCGTTTTGCGGCGGCGGGTGTGGACAACGCCAGGCGCGTGGCCGAGGAACTGCTGGCGTACATCTTCGATTGCAAGCCGCTGGAGATCTATACCGGCACCGCCGTACCGCAACAGGCGACCTCCGCTGAACAGCTGGAAATCATCAAGCGCATCGAACCGCTGGCGGAACGCATCGAAAGCGGCGAACCCTTGCAATATGTGGTGGGGTCGGTCGATTTCTGGGGACTGCATATCAAATGCGATCCCCGCGCGCTCATTCCACGGCCCGAGACGGAACTGCTGGTCGAGGAAGTGTTGAGTTCGAAGGTCTGGGACCGCGGTCCTGCAACCATCGTGGATGTCGGTACGGGTACGGGATGCATTGTGCTTACCTTGGCCGCACAGCGGGCCGACGCCAATTTCAAGGCCGTCGATCTCTCGCCCGAGGCCCTTGACCTTGCCAGGGAAAACGCGCGGCTGAACGGGCTGGACGCACGGGTGCTCTGGTTGAACAACGACCTGCTCGACGGATTTGCCGAAAGAAGCGCGGATGCCGTCGTGGCCAACCTGCCCTATATCGCCACGAACGATTGGAAAGCGTTGTCGGCCTCCGTCAGGGATTACGAACCCCGATCCGCTTTGGACAGCGGCCCCAGCGGCATGGAACAGATTATCCAGCTGGCCACACAGGCCCGCTATGTCCTGCTGCCCGGCGGCCTGCTTTTCCTGGAATTCGGTTTCGATCAGGGCGAGATGGTCCGGCAAGGGCTCGAGCATCTGGGCTACATCAACATCCAGATTAAACACGACCTCGCCGGCCATGACCGGATTGCCATTGCCGAGAACCCCTGATGCCCAGCCGCGAAGACCAGCTGCGCGCCCGCATTGCAGTGCAGGACGCGGTACGGTTCACGCATCGCCGAAACCGTCTGGAAGGAACCGTCGTGCGCACCAACCCCAAGCGCGCCGTAGTCAACGTGGACCATGCCGAATACGAGGTTCCCTACGAGTTGCTTTCCCCCGTCGCACCGGATACGGCGGAACGCATCCAGCGGATCATCGATATCGAGCAGGAGGCAACGCGATTGATGGCTGAACACGGACTCCGAAAATGGTCGTTCCGGTTTGACCATGCCACCCGTCGCGCCGGCTGTTGCAGCTACCACAACAAGACCATTTCCCTATCCATACACCTGGCCCTAACCGGCAGCGATCAGGATATCCGCGACACCATCCTGCACGAAATCGCCCATGCCCTGGTCGGCAAGAAACACAACCACGACGCGGTCTGGAAAGCCAAAGCCGTTGAAATCGGCTGTACCGGCGAGCGCACCCATCGGCTTGAATTCTCCGCCCCGAAATGGAAGGTACGCTGCGAGAACCATTGCTGGAGCCATACCGCCCACCGGCGCAACCGCCGCCTCGTCTGCCGCACGTGCGGCGGGAAACTGGTTTATTCAGCGTGCTGAAACCAGCCGCATGATACTGCGGACCGAAAAGGCCAGATCCTGCGGGGCATGGCGGATGCATTCCGACAGGGAAGAATGGCCGGATGAAATGCTGAAGGCATAGTCGAAGCACTCCAGAAAAGCATCGGGCTCCCCTTGCAACGCGCCGGACAACAGCAGGGTTTTTACACCGCGTTCCCGAGCCAGACCGGCCACCACAGCGCATAGCTTTCCCGATGCCGTCTGCCCATCGGTTCGTCCCTCTCCGGTGATCAACAGATCCGCTCCATCTAGCGCATCCTGCAGACCTACCGCTTCCGCAATCAACAGCGCCCCCGGGACGATATCTGCTTTGCAAAATGCCCGCAGTCCGTATCCCAACCCACCAGCGGCGCCATCGCCGGGCGCTTCGGCCAGACCGATCACAGACCGCAGGTTTGCCAATCCCGCATCCAGCTGGCCGACCATTTCCAGGGTGGCGCCCTTTTGTGGGCCGAATACCGCGGCCGCCCCATTCGGACCGGTAAGCGGATTAGTGACATCGCACGCCACGCGAATGGTGGCACTACCAAGCGCCGGGCAGACCTTGGCCCCATCAACGGAGCAAACCCGCGAAAGGATACAGCCACCGCGCTCTGCAATCTCGGTTCCGGAGGCATCGAGAAAGCGAAATCCGAGCGCCTGCGCCATGCCGGTTCCGCCATCGACCGTGGCGCTCCCGCCAATCCCCATGATGATTGATGCGTGTCCTTCGGAAAGAAGATGGCGGATGAGCTCGCCGGTGCCGTAGGTGCTGGCTTCCAGCGGATTGAGGCGGTCCGCCGGGACAAGCTCGATCCCGGACGCCGAGGCCATCTCCATGATGGCAGTCCCGTCGGGAAGCAGCCCATAGCGGGCGGCCACCGGGTCGCCCAGCGGTCCGCATACGTTCAGTGAATGAAGGGAACCGCCGGTCGCGGCAATGACGGCCTCCACCGTACCCTCTCCCCCGTCGGCCATCGGGAAGGCCACGATTTCCGCATCTGGGATTTCCTGAAGGATGGCTTCCTTGATGATCTGGCAGATCACGGCACTGCGCATGTTTCCTTTGAATGAATCAGGCGCAACGATGATTTTCATGACGAGCTCCGGACAATCAGCTCACCCTTCATAAACACTTCAGAGGGCTCCCTTCGATCAATCACAGCGGTAAACGCGCAGCGCATCATGGCTTCAATCGGCTGGCGCACGGTGGTGATGGAAGGAATAAACTGGGATGCTGTGGGAATATCATCAAAGCCGGTCACCGCCCACTTAAAGCCGGCGTCGCTCAGGGCATGCAGCGCGCCCATGGCAATCATGTCGGTGGCGCAAACGAGAGCCGAGGGCTCGCTTGAGGAAGCAATCAATCCATTGGTCATTTCAAAACCTGCGGAAAATCCATGCGTCGACGCCGTTGCCTTATCAAGCTCCATCCCCAGCACGGAAGCGGCATGGGCCAACGCCTCGTAACGGAGCTTTTGCCCATAGAGATCGGAACCGATATAGGTGCACCGCTTCTTCCCGCGAGCCTTCAGGTGCTCCAGCAGCTGCTGTGCGGCATCGGCCTCGTCGATGGAGACACGAACGGTGTTTTCCCCCGCCTCGCCATGCCCGAAGCGGACTACAGGCAGACGGTCGAACATATCCAACCAACTCGAACGGTCGGCCGAACCCAGCACCACCAACCCGTCGATCACATGCTTGTGCAAGGGGGTCAGGTCGGACGCCTCCGGATGGCGGCCCTGGAAGCCCGCCAGAACCAGCGAATAGCCCTGCTCGTGGGCAATCGACTGCAGGCACTCGATGGTGGAACCGAAGAAGGGATCCTGGAAATCATACACCACGACCCCGATCGTATTGGTGGGCTTTCCCTTTAGCGTCTGCGCGGCCACATTCGGCACGTAGCCCATCTCCTTGGCCACCGCCATGACCCGCTCGATAGTCGCTTCCGCGATTCCGATTTCGCGCGCGTTACCGGAGAGCACGCGCGACACCAGAGATATCGACACCCCAACGCGTTCTGCGATCTGCTTTTGATTGACAGCCATTCGCCACCTTCTTGTAAACACCCCGACTCAAACGATGAATACACAATTTGAGGAGCATGGTTTTAGATGTAAAGGGCAATCTAACCCAAAGCAACGGGTCCACTTCACCACTTGACAACCCACAGCCAAAAAGAAACTATGCGCCCTCCAACCGGACAACTCGGCAAGTCCCGTGCGAATCGGGCGCTGTCGCGCAACTGTAATCGGCCCAAGGCCGTGAGCCAGAAAACGAGCAACCGGTTGCTTATGTTTGTCTCCTTCGCGGAATAAGGGGATGGCTACCGGCTCCTACGGTCTCCTTCCCTTTGTCCTGTGCGGGATTTTAATTAACCGACTAGCGCCCCGCGTAAGGGCAGAATGGAATACCCATGCAATACCGCACCCTCGCCGTGTTCGCACTTGCGGCAACCACAACGTTTGCCGACTCGACCAACACCCTATCCAACACCGGAACGCAGGATCCCAATACCATCCTGATCACCGCAACGCGCACGAAAAACAGCGTGCAGAACATCCCCGGCAACCCCGTCGTCATCAACTCGGATGAAATCAGACAGGGAGGATTCACATCGCTCCCCGCCATATTGAACAAGAAGGCCGGCCTGCATTTCCGCAACTATTCCGACAACCCCGGCCGCGCTTCCGTGGATATGCGCGGATTCGGAGCGAACAGTCATGGCCGGGTGCTGGTCATGGTGAATGGCCGCCGCATCAACCGGCCCGACCAGGCCCCGGTCAACTGGTCGCAGATTCCAGTCGGAAACATCGACCGCATCGAAGTCGTCCGGGGAGCACACAGCGCGCTGTATGGCGACTATGCCGTGGGCGGAGCCATCAACATCATCACCCGTCGCGGCACGGGAAAACCCGAATTCGAAGCCAGCATCACGGGTGGCTCGTACGGATTCAACGACGAAAGCATCAGCGCTTCCGGCGATGCAGGCGACATCGGCTACTCGACCTCCATCGGGCACCAGTCCGCCGACGGATATCGGGACCGTTCCGCCTATGAAACCTGGTCGGGCACCCTGAGTCTCGAAACGGATTTTTCGGATTATCTGGGATCATGGATCGATTATTCCTACATCGACTCCGACTACGAACTGCCCGGCAGCCTGACCGAGGCCCAGGTGCGGCAGGATCGACGGCAATCCATCAACCCCGACAACGACGCCGCAGAACAGTTCCACAACCTCGGATTCGGCCTCGGGCTTTATCCCAACGAAAACAACGAGGCAACGATCGATCTCGGATTCAGCCGCAAGGACATTGAATCGAACTTCGCATCGTATTCATCCTTCAACACATGGGGGATCAACACCTATACCCTCAGCCCGAAGTATGTCTACTCAGCCGCTCCTTTCAACCGGGAGAACAAACTGACCCTGGGGGTCGACTTAAGCTACGACGATCTGGATGTCGACCTCTACGGCGACCGGGCCCATACCGTCCGGAACGGGTCGTCCGCCGTGGGAAAAGAAACCGCCGGCGCATACGTTCACAACGAACTCGACATTCTCGACCATCTTATCCTGTCCGGAGGAGCCCGGGTTGAGCAGGCCAAATACAGCATCAAGGAGCGCGATGCCTTCGGCGTTGTGCAACAGGACACCAGCGATACCCACAAGGTGTCCGCCTTCGATGTTGGAATCACCTTCCTGCCGGTCGAGCCGCTGAAGCTCTTCGCCCGGATTGACAAACTCTACCGCCTCCCGTTTCTCGACGAGCAAATCTCCTACCAGGGCTTCGGCTCCGGCTTCAACAAGGATCTGGATCCCGAAACCGGCATGTCGTACGAGACCGGCTTCAACCTTGCGCCCTCCGATCAGCTCGATCTCTCATGCACCCTTTTCCGCATGGATATGAAAGACGAGATCGCCTATGTCTTTCCCTCCAACGTGAACCTCGACAAAACCCGCCACCAAGGGGGGGAGCTTTCCGGCAACTGGCAGGCACTCGAACATCTGGGCCTTTACGCAAACTACACGTTCCAAAAGGTCGAATTCACCGCCGGTGCAAACAAAGGCAACGAAGTCCCGCTCGTACCCCAAAACCTGCTGACGACCGGATTCGATGCCGAACTGCTGGATAATCTCCACCTCCTGACTGACGTCACCTTCACAGACTCCCAGTTTGCCGGCGGAGCCGAAAACAACGCCGCGGGATCCGAGCTAGATGCCTACACGCTGGTGGACATTGCGTTGCGCTACACCCTCGCCTTCAAAAAGTCCGAGGTGGAGCTGTTTGCCGGCATAGACAACCTGTTCGCGGAGGAATACAGCCCGATCGCATATTACAGCACGTTCTCCAGTAGCATCTATGCCTACTACCCCGCGCCGGAGCGCACCTACAAGGCCGGCATCAAAGTACGGTTCTGATGGAATCAAGAAGCGGCTTCCTTGAAACACGGGAAGCCGCTAACATGCGTCTGCCGAAAAAGGAGACAGGAGATACCGATGTACGAGTTGATGATCAAGGGCGGTCCGGTAATGTGGCCGTTGCTGGCCTGTTCAATAGTGGCGCTGGCCGTCGTCTTTGAGCGTCTCCTGTTCTGGTTGCTCGTTTCCATGCGCAAGAACCAGAAGCTCGTCAACCGCATCTTCACGCTGACCGAAAACGGCGACTTCGATACCGCCATCCAGGAAGGCGAAGCATCCCGTTGCCTGGTCTGTCGAATTCTCACTGCAGGGCTGGCGCACCGCAACTATGGCCTCGTCCAGTCGCTCGAAGCCGCCGCCATGCAGGAAATCGAAAAGATGAAGCGCTACCTCTCCGTGCTCGACACCATCATCACGCTCGCTCCCCTGCTCGGTATTCTCGGTACGGTCTCCGGCATCATCATCTCCTTCGACCTGCTTGGAACGGCGGGCATCGAGAACCCCAAGGCCGTCACTGGCGGTATAGCCCAGGCGCTCCTCACAACCGCCGCTGGCCTCGCCATCGCCATCGTCGCCCTGCTCCCCTACAACGCCCTTACCCGCAAGGTCGAAAAGGTCACCCGCTACCTCGAACAGCTCGTCACCTGCTACGAAGTCACCGTCCAGAAGGGGATGGAGAACCGGCGGGATTCGACAAAATAATTAGGGACAAAATAATTCGATGCCAATGGTTCCACAGCACCCAATCCGGCGGATTCCTGAAAAGGAATTCCATGAGCTGGATTATGCAATCATGAAATTGGCTTTCGACACGCACAATGCTCTCGGTCGCTTTTATGACGAGAAGATTTACCAGGCTGAGCTGGCGAGAAACTGCAAACATTCCGGCATCGATATCTCGCTGGAATTCGAGATAAAACTGGTTCATGGCGACTATCAAAAACCGCTGTATATCGACCTACTGGCAGACAAAAGCTCGGTGTATGAACTCAAAGCGTGTTCCTGCATCGCAGAACCACATCGGATACAAGCGCTTAACTACATCTTTGCCTCCGAGACAAAACATGGAAAAATCATAAATTTCCGCCCTAAATCCGTAGAGCACGAATTCGTCTCCACCCAACTGGATCTTCATAAACGGCGGGAGTTCAGCATATCAGATGGAACGTGGGCATCGGGAACCCATGCCGACCAGTTAAGAGATCTAATTATCGCCCTACTCAATGACTGGGGTGCATTTTTCGATACCGACATTTATCTCGATGCCATATGCCACTTTCTCGGAGGAAAGGGTGCGGTCATTCGCGACACATCGATCCATAGCGACAATACAGTAATAGGACGCCAAACCATACCACACCTCTCCGACACCGAGGCCTTCTGCCTGACCTCCGTATCAAAAAACATTCCGACCTATGAAAGCCACCTGATCCGATTTCTGAAACACACCAAGCTCGAAGCCATCCACTGGATAAATTTAAACCGTTCCAAAGTTGGTTTCTCATCCCTTAATAAAAAATCATTTTGTCCCTAATCATTTTGTCGAACCCATGAAACTAAGCTGCGGATATGAAACGAAGAAGGCGCGGGTGGAAATGCTTCCGCTCATCGATGTCGTGTTTCTGCTACTCGTTTTCTTCATCTACGCCATGCTTTCCATGGTCGTTCATCACGGCCTGAAGGTGGACCTGCCATCGGCAGGAACCGCCACGCTGGAACAGAACGACTACATCGCCATCACGATCGATGCCGACAACCGGATCTTTCTTGGCGGTGCCCCCATCGACATGGGCGAGCTTCCGGATCGCGTGCTTGAACTGCGCGGTGCGGAATCCAAACCTGTCTTCATCGACGGCGACGAGGTCGCGGATCTTGGCTTGGCGATCCAGTTGCTGGATATCCTGAAAAAATCGGGCATTGAGGAAGTTTCTTTTTCATGCAAGCAATCGCAACCATAGTAAGACAGCCCATCCTTGCCGGGCTGCTGCTTTCCGTGGTCGCCCACATGGCCATACTGCATCGGCACGCCATCATTGCCCCGTTGCATACAACGCCCATCCCCGAACTGGAATCAGGCCGAACGGCGGTACAACTAACCCTGATGACGACGGCCTCCGAGGTGCACATGCCACAGGAGGAACCACTCCCCGCTCCGGAACAGAACCAGCCTTTGCAGAAAGCCGCCGTGGAACCCGTTGCAACCAATGCCGTTCCCCCATCCGCACCCCGGGAATCCAATACGGCAACGGTGCCGACTGAAGATACAGGCATCACATCCGAGGCCGTGGTCGTCGGCACCTACCATCCTGTCTATCCGCACATTTCGGAACGGCGAAGAGAAGAAGGTTCTGTAATGATATCGGTTCAGGTGCTTTCCAACGGGACCCCG
>JBNLGU010000091.1:0-11516 GCA_050306215.1 Pontiella sp. | reverse complement strand
TCCAGCCCGATGCTGGTGGCGGCCTGGTCCAGATAGTCGGCATAGTCGGCGTAATACGCGGGCAGCAGGGACCCGTGGACAACATTGGTATTGTCCTTCATGTACGCGGGCGGCGTCCACGGTGTGCCGAGGACCGTTGCGCCGTGCGCATGCGCCGCGGCGGCATTGGCGGTCTCGTCGGCCCAATACTGGTTTGGATCGATGCGGATGCGCAGCAGCGACATGCCGATCGTATCGTAGAGCGCGTTGTTTTTTACGGCGGAAAGCTGTCCACTCCATGCACTTGAAAAACCGAAGCCGTCGATCGTCTGCTGGTCCGAGGCCATGTCCACGCTGCACACGGCAGCATGGGCGTTAATGGAAAATACGGCCGCCACAACGGCAGCGCACGTTTTCTTAAATTTCACAGATCTACTCCAATAAATAATGAACCGTGCCGCACGGCAGCCAAACATGAACCGCGTCCCGCCAGGCTATTTGGTTCCGGCCTTCTTGCGGCCCAGTAAAGAAAGCATTTCCTCCGCGTACCGTTTCCCTAGCATGCGGTATCCCTCCGCCGTAAAGTGCAGTTTATCCTCATGCACCGGGCAGCCTTTCGATGAAATGACATGGGCCGTGGAAATGGTATCCGGCAAATCAGCGATGATGGTATTCATGTAGGCGCAGGCCCCACCCTGGTCTTCGTTCACCATTTCGCCGACCAGCAACGGAACGTTCTTGGCCTTCAGGTTCAAATCCTTGAGCAGCTCCTTGTAAACGCCATCGACCTTGTTCGGCCATTCCTGATCACCATTGTTGGACTCGCCCTGATGCAACAGAATCCCTTTGATCACCCCATCCTTCTGCGCCAGCTTCGCCATGTCGACCAAGCGCTGGTAGGGGTTCCCACTATAGGCCTTGACAGTGTTTTTCAACCACCCCGGCGCCGTTTCGACATACGACTGGTACGAATCCTGTTCGAACAGCTCGATCTTGCAGCCGCCGATGGAAACATTGATGATGCCTACCTTGATATTCTTCGGGAGGTTGTCCACCAGCGTCCGCCCGAAATAGTCGGCCGGGCACAACCCGGCTCCCGGACGGCACAGCGGCGGCTCCGCCGTATACCATTTTCCCATTTCCCTGCCCTGCTCCGGAAAATTGACCGCGGCCATCATCTTGAACCGCTCGTCCACCGGCCCTTTGTCCTGTTCCTCGATGCCCGGATAGCCCTCCATGTTCGACTGGCCGAAGCACAGGAAAATGTAAAAGTTCGGATCCCGGGCAAACGCACTCGAAGCAAACAGGAACAATCCTGCCATCAACATCAACCTTCGATTCATTTTCATTGTTCTTCCGTCCTTCTTTGTTGCATTGAAATCATTGGTGTACCTCCTCTTGCCCATCTCACCGATGGATTGCCTGTCCCGCAGGAAGCGCCCTTGCCATCGCAGAGATGTCCCCGGAGCTGAGCGCACTGGCGTAGATACGAAAGTCGTCCATCTTCGCCTTGAGTAAGGGATCGGGAAACTGCGATTTGCCGATGTAGTTCAGGGAGGTTTTCCCAAGCGAGTCCGGCGCAAGCACAAGTTCGGCATTGTGACCGACGGACTCGCCGTTGAGGTAGAGTGTGCCGGAGCCGTCCTTCTCCACCACGGCGACATGCACCCACTCGCCGACGGGCACGGGTTTCGATCCGTCGATGGTCTTTTCCTCGCCGTCGCTCTTGATGGAAAACCGCATTTTTCCACCGAAGCCGCCGATGGGAGCAAGGTACATGTAGCTATCGGTTCCGCTGCCAAAATCAAACAGCCTAGACCATTGGTTCGGGGTATCGACATAAACCCAGGCAGTGATGCTGAAGTCCTTCAGGCCGCTCACGATGCCATCGGGCAGTTCAACATAGTCGTTTTCCCCGTCGAGGACGATCGCCTTGCCGTTGATACCCTGTCCATGCTCCGGCGAACCGGAACATTCGCCGTCCAGGTTGTTGCCGGATGAATCGGTTACTTTTCGATCGTTGGAATCATCGAACGTGAACTGCAGGTGCAGCTTTCCCGGACAGGCCTCGATACTATCCGGTCCCTCTCCGCTTTTTCCGACGGCACTGACGACGTAGAAATAATCCTTGTCCTTGCTGGCACCGGGATCCGTAAAAGCGCTTTTTCTCACCGGTTTTGGAGCTGCGGTGTAGGGCCCACCGCTCTGTTCAGCGCGTTTGACGATGTAGCCCTTGGCCCCGGGCACGGGATTCCACGTCAGATTCACCCGGCTGCCGGATAGGCGTTCGGCGACCAACCCCGTCGGAATGGGCATTGCGCCGGAATCCTGGATAGCCCACTGCTGATCCCATCCAACATTGGAATTGCGTTGATCCAGCAGGGAGCCGCTCTGGAGGGAGGCGTTTTTGACACCGATCCGGGAGCCTCTATTCACCGGCGCGATGCTGAAGTAGCCATCGCCCT
Source organism: Pontiella sp. (assembly GCA_050306215.1). Taxonomy (GTDB): domain Bacteria; phylum Verrucomicrobiota; class Kiritimatiellia; order Kiritimatiellales; family Pontiellaceae; genus Pontiella. The sequence goes on along the minus strand of JBNLGU010000091.1, from coordinate 9,072 downwards.
CCGCCCGAATGATGAAGCGCTGGTTGCTGCCGGTGTTCTCGCCTCCCCACCAGAACAGGTTCACCCCTTTGCCGCCACCATCGCTCCAGAACCACTTGTTCTCCAGTGAGGAAATTCGGTACTGCCCCGCCCCGAGATGCTCAAGCGTCCACAGCTGCGTCTTCCGGTCCTTGAACGGAGCTTGGATCACCACATTGTCGCCGACCTTCTTGGCGAATTCGTTGCCGCCGGCGGCCTTGTTGGCGGCATCGAGTTTCAGGACTTCGTCCATGTCGACGTCTTCGGTCTTGTTCATCATCGCCAAGCCACTGTTCCGGTTCACGATCTTGTATTCGCCGGGGGGAAGCGGACCGTCCTCCAACGGCGCAAACTCGATCCAGTTCAAGGCGCAGCCGCCTTCCCGAACCTCCACCCGCAGCACATTGCGTCCATAGCCGAGAAAGACGTTCTGCTCGACTGTCCGGAAGGAACTCCCCGCCGGTTCAAGTGGAATTTGCGCAATCTCGCCTCCACCAAGAAGCATGCGGAGTTTGACGGGTTTCGCGGCCGCATAGCGCAGGGCGAGGTGGAAGGTTCCGGGCTCCTTCACGTAGACCGTGTATTCCAGCCATTCGCCTTCGTCGGCAACCACCGCATAGCCGGAGCCGCCGTCGGTGACCGACCGGATGTCCACCCCTTCCTCCGGACGATAGCCCCCGCTGCGATGCGCCTTTGGATTCTTGACGTGAAAGGCAACACCTTCTCCGCCCGTATCGAAATCCTCGAACTCCAGGCGCATCGTCCCCTTCAGCTCGTCGCCATCCCAGGTATGCGGGGTTTCCTGCGGCAGGCCGTCGTTGCCGTAGACCCCGCGCTCGGGCGGCCAGTTTCCAAAATCGGGTGTCCACGAGAGTCCGCCTTGTTCGACGCGATCCTTGAAGGTCTTCGGATCGGTGACGAATTCCGAGACGCCGGTCGGCGGAATGGTCAGGAAGGTGAGCCACGAAACGCCCATTCGCTCCAGCGAGGCCGTGAGTTCGATATCCTGGCCGCCCGCGCCGCCCCACTTCCCTCCGTGGAATTCGGTCATGACGCATGGATAGCCAGCGGCCAGAATTTCCTCGATCGCAAGCGGCGTGTTGATGTGTCCGGCATAGCCATGGAAGGCGATGGCGGCGTTGCTCCAGAGTTTTGCGGGATCAATCCCGATTTCCTTGTTGAAGACCTCGATGTCCCGAAGCGCCGCCTCTCCACCCTCCTTTCCTCCCAGCACGGAATAGTCGAAAAGCAGGATCGGCGTATCGGGCGCGGCGGCGCGGATCGTCTTGTAGGCATCGATCTCCATCGCAATAGCACCCGGCGGAGTCGCGTCTGGGTTGCTGTAGGGCGGCCCCCAGGCGACGGGTTCGTTCTGGACTTCGAAAAGGATGTGCGTCTCGTCCGCGTAGCGCTCCGCATACAAGGCCCAGAAATCGTGAATCCACCTTGCGTTGTAGTTGCCGTTGTTCGCGCCGTTGCCGATGGTGATGACCAGATACAGGCCTAGGTCCCGCGTAGCCGCAACAACCTTGTCCACCTCGTCTACATGATATCCCGGGGCCGTGCTGCCCGGATTGGGATAGTTGATGTCGAAGCATTCCGCATACAGGTGGACCGCGTTGAAGCCGAGATCCTTCATCTTTGCGATCTCCGCTTCGGGAGCCGCCGTCGCCCACTCGGTGGAGGTATAGGGACCGCGCAGCATTTGGCCGTTGTCGGCCACGAACGTAGTGCGCGCCTCGTTCAGCTTCGGCCGTTGCCGCGGAGAGTCGATGCCGAGAGCCGGTGTGGCAAAAAGAATCTGGGCCAACACTGAAACTAGCAATGCGCATGAAAAAACGGGTTCCTTTTTCCGGATCCTGTCCGTCAATACAAATAGCCCGGCCGTCGCCGCCCAACGCATGGTGGATTTCCGCCCATCGCTCGTTTCATTGGATACACCATCCACTACTTCTTTATCTCCGAATCAAACATTTGGTTTCCTAGCCATTCAGTCCGCATATATTGAAACCGTCTCCGCATCACCAACCCAACACTCCTGAACATCAGCGACAAAATAACCGTATTCCGGCCAACTTTTTCAATTTTATGGCGACGTCCGCTTAATAAGCTCCATATCGATAGACCGCATAACTCCAAGCACTATCTGGTCTTGAAACGAACCACCGTGATGGAGTTGCCCGGGAAGGTATGGCTCCATGACGCGCTGGCATCCGTGACGATAAAATCGCGCGGAACGACCTTTTGCGGAAATTCCACGGAGTTGACCTCGTCCGGCCTTCCGGTCATCACCTGGCCGCTTGCGACGCCGCGGACATCGGCACCCGCCAGATCCACGGTCACCGTCTGATCAACGTCGAAAACATTCACGACCTTAAGAATAATGTCGCCGGAGCTCTTTTCCTGGCTTGCGCATGCAAAGAGCGGTTCTTGCGGATTCGGCGAAATATCTGGGCGACCGCGTCCATCCGGCTCGCGGGCCGGGGCATCGGGAATGGTCTGCGGAACGATTTCCGCAACCGGCAGTACCCGGTCACCCTTGGCGTTGGAGAACATCTTCTGTGCATAGTATGACGGCGATCCAAAACTGGACAGGGTGTCGTAGCCGATCAGGTCGGTCCTCCACTGCATGCCGCCTGGATTCATCCGGGTAAACAGCGGCGCGTAGCAGTTCATGACCACGATATCGGCGTTCCGTTCCAAACCGGTGAGGAATGCGGCATCGGCCAGGGCGCACTGGAATGAAGGCGTCAAGCCGCGTTGCGGTCCCCGTTCCTGAGAGGCCCATTCGCCTTCGAAGATCTTCGCACCGTTGCGGTCCGCATGGTCATACACATGGGCGTTTCGAATGGCGTCGTTGGGCGACATGTAGTGATGGTTATCGATTACATCGTGCGGCACCTTCGGATCAACCGTCGCAATCACCTGAAGGTCGGGATACCTTGCCTTGATCGCGTTGTAGAACATCGCGTAGCGACCATCGGGCCCGCCATACGAGGCCGTGCCGTTATTGAGGAAATCCTCGTTGCCGATTTCAACGTAGGTCAGTTTGAACGGCTCCGGATGGCCATCCCTGGCGCGGCGGGCGCCCCACTCCGTCGACACATCGCCGGTAATGTATTCGATTTCATCCAGAGCCTCTTGGACAAAGGGCTTCAGGTCCTCGCCGGTTCGGATATCCCGACCGCCATCCAGGTGCAGGCCGGCATATACCCCGACTATCGGCTCCATGTTCAGTTCTTCACACCATTCGAGAAATTCCAAAAGGCCGAGACCGTCGGACGAGCGATAGCCCCACGGACTCTGATGACCGGGACGGTCCTCCCATGGCCCGATCGTGGCTTTCCAATCAAAACGGTTTGCGAAGTTTGAACCTTCAATATAGTTGCCGCCGGGAAAACGCAGGAACGTTGGATGCATATCGTCCAGCAGCTGCATAATGTCCGCTCGGAAACCGGTGGTGGGCCGGCCGCCCAGCGCAGAACCAATGCGCTCCTTGAATACCGGCGGAAACAGCGACACCTGATTAAAATTCACCGAACCCGTCGATTGCGCGGAAATCACGAACAGATTGTCGGCCGAAGGCTCCACCTCTCCCGTCTTGAGCGTCAGCTTGTATTGCTTCCAGCCTTCAGAAATGGCAGGAACCGTCGCGGAGGCATATACCGTTTCGCCGTCGGCGGATTCGATCGAAACGGTCAACGGCCCGTCAAAGCCATCAGAAGCCTTGGCATAGAACGAACATTGATAGATTCGGCTGGGTTTGACCGGGATTCCCCAGTAGCCATCGTTGGCCACGCCCACGCGCCCGCCGGCGGGCACCTTGGAGATCGTAAGCTTCAGGCTGGTGGTCAACGCCGTGGCATTGATAGGATCACTTGTATCGGCGGTAGCCGTTCCTTCGGCTCCCGAGGAAGCCAGCATTGACCAGTGAGGAACGTCATTGATCATATTCATCGGGATCTTGACGGGTGGCCCCAGATCGACCGTGTTCCCTCCCGTGAATCCGCTCTCCGGCTGCCAGACCATTCCCTTCGAGTCCGTAAACGGCTTGGCGCGGCCAGCCTTGATGCGCACCGCCCCGGTCCCGTTGCCCTCCGCCGGAACAAGTTCGATCGCTTTGATGGCCGGGTTTTCGATTTGGGGGGTGAATTTAATATTGAACGTGCCGTCGGTCACTTCCACCGGCACGCTTTCGATGTAGGCGCGATTGGGTCCTCCGGCCTTGGCCCATATGTCAAAGTCCTTGAATTCCTTCCCCTGCACATTGAAGGAAAAGACTCGCTGACCGGAGCCGGAAATCCCGTTGTAGGTTTCCGCAAAATATAGCTTGGCCAGATAGCTTCCGTTGGGAACCTTGCATGAGAAGGAATCCATGCTGTAATGTTCGCTGAGATACAGCTCCTGATCGTCGGTTTCTGCGATGATCGGGGTCGTGCCCTGCCCGCCCCGGGGATTCCGGAAAATCCGGTTCTGGATCAACTCGCCATACAGCCCGCCCTCGTAGGAAAAATTGATCTCCTCCGTCATGATCCCGTAAAACATGGGATCGATTTCAGCACCGGGTTTATCGGCCTGCACCACGATCCTGCCGGGATCGGCTGCCAGAGCGGACAGGGACACGCCCGCCGCCACTATCGAGATCGTACCCTGCAACACCCACTTCATGGAACCACTCTTCATGTGCCTATTCATTTTCTCCACCTCTTTGCAATGTTTCAACGATTCGCAATCGACGCACGAGGACCAACATAGGTTTTCTTCAAACCACCCCAGTCGATAACAATACGCTGAATGATGATGCCGGGGTCGCCGCATATCAGCGTAAGGGTATGTTTCCCAACCCCCGTCTTGACCGGGAATTTTGCAGTAGCCACGGTGCCATTCCGCAGGACCTGATCCTTCCACGTCCTGGAATATTCCCGCGGTTCGTTTTTCGCAATGAATGCAGGTTGCCCGTCGACCGATATACCGAAACTGGTGCTTCGGCCTTCGTAGAGAGGGAACGTGGGCACCGTGTAGACCTGCACGGTGACGGAATCCCCGTCGACTCCGGAAAATTCATATTCAACCCAGGCCCCCTGGAGATCCGTCGGATCAGCAACCGGCTCCACCGCCTCGCCCAACTGAAGCGCAGTCCAGTCATACCCGATGCCGTTAATGAGGCGTATCGTATGGCCATCTCCGGCAACTTTGTTCTTCATGTTGCGAAGGTCGATGACCGTGCAGCCCTCCAATTGTTCCTCGCTTTTCATCGGAGCTAGATCTACCGGCTTGTTTCCTGCGCCTTGGGTCCTCACGACTTCCGGCATGTTCTGGTATTTGGCGCAAAACCCCGGAGGAATCGCCATCATGCCGTTCCATTTTCCACCGAGCAGGGTGTTGTAGGCTTCAGTCAGGCGGTTGATTTCTTCGAAGGCCGCCTGCGACTGATCCGCCGCCCAGTTGGCCGAAGCATAGTCCCCTTGTTCCGCCAGTTCGTGGTTCAGCTGAGCCAACAGGAACTTCCGGTTCATCTGGTATGCACCCTTGACCGGATACTCGACCATTTCGAAAAACGCCGGACGGAATTCCTCTGGCAGGTCCTTACTGATCTTGGCCGATAATTCCGTAATCCGCTGGTAATCCGCTAGACGCTGACGAGAATCGTTATAGTTCTGGAACGAAAAGTCCGTGTCGCAAATCTCCGTATACTGCGGCGCATCCCATTCGCGTTCCCAACCCATGTATTCCGGCTTGCGGCTCCAGGCCAACCGATAATAAGTATCGAGAATGTCCTGAAACGCTTTCTCAAATCTCACCCCGAAGATACCGGCCAGGAATTGGCTTTGGTAGTGGTTGATATTTGCGAAGCCAACGCGATCCACATTCCAGGCAAAGTCAAAGAAGGTCTGCAACCCCATTTCGCAGGGTTTGATATCGCCCACGTTCAACAGCCAGTAGCGATCTGCGCCGGTCGCATACGCCTTGCTCAGCTCTTCATACATCAGTCCGGGTGCCAGCGTGTTCAGCCACAGGTAGTCGTGCGGTGCCCCCAGATAGGACGTGTGGTAATAGACGCCGGATCCGCCACTGCGCTTTTGCTCGTCCGGCGTGCTCAGCCGTTTGATATAGCCGTAGTTGTCGTCCGTCCATACCAGTGTGATGTCGTCCGGCACCTTCAGGCCCAGATTGTAGAGATCCAGCGTTTCCTTGTAGGGCACAAAGATCTGGGGAATCCGGTTCAGCGGTTTGTTCAAATATTTCGCAAGGATGTCTTCCTGATCGGCCATGACCTCTTCGAGGATTTTGACCTTATCCGCATCGGACATGTTTCCGCGCATGCCTTCATCGTGCAGGCCGCGCATGCCCATGGTATAGATGTTTTCGTAGGGCGAGGCTTCGGCCACGCGGTCATCCAGCTTTTTCAGGATGGTCTTCTTATTGATGGCATAGTTCCATTCGCCATCCCTGTTCTTGTCCCATTCCGACTTGGCCGCATTGTTGAACAGCAGCGGCTCGCAATGGGAGGTGGTCATCACGATCCCGTACTCATCGGCCACCACCTTGCTTTCGGGGTGGGAATAGAAGGCGCCCGTGCAGCTGTGCATGGCCGGCGCTACCATGTTGCCCTTCAACCGGAGAATCAGCTCGAACACCTGGGCATAGGTTTTGGGACCAATGTCGCCCAAATCCTTTTCATAGTTGTTGGACGCCCATGGCTTGAGGCCCCAATCCTCGTCGTTGATAAAGATTCCCCGGTATTTCACTGAAGGTTCCCCGGAAGCATAGCGTCCAGGCAGCACGTAGGCTTCGGCGCGCTTCTTCGGCGGCACATCCGCCCACCAGTACCAAGGCGATACGCCGAGCTGTTCGGAGAGTTCGTAGATGCCGTAGATTGTGCCGCGCCGGTCGCTGCCGGCGATCACCAGAGCCTGATTTATGCCCGGCACCGGATCGTCGATGGTGGTGATGACAAAGCTTTCCCACATGCCCTTCAGATCGGAATCGTTGAGCTTGCCATCCGCCACTAGCGCATCGATCAGGGAACTGTGCCCCAACGTTCCAACGATGATCGGCCGTTTGCAGTAAGTCTGTTTCGTCGTTAAAAGCGGTCGGCGACCCGTCACCCGCCCGATGTCCGCCTGCAGGTCGCCGATCGCACGTACCACGCCCTTAAAGTCGCCGGCATCGTACCACAGCTCGGTGGGTATCCCCTTGGCAACCACTGGAAACGCGTTGGCCGGATTCGCCGACTCAACGACGATGTCCTGCGACAGTCCCAGACCGGAACAGACCTGTACGGCACCAAGCAGGACCACCACCATAGTCATGCAAACACGTTGCACATTCAACCGGGGAACGATCCGAGGGGTCATTTCATTCCTTCCTGAATGACTACTTAAAGATCAGTTGAGCAAACTGATAGAGTCCCCGCCGCCAGGACTGCCACTCGTGGGCGGTCTGCGGGGATTCGTAGTAATGTGCATTGATGCCAGCGGCTTTCAGCGCTTCAACGTCAGCCTTGCCATTGGCCCCCATCCCACCGTTGACCTCCCGGGTGCCATAACTGACAAATACGAGCTTAATCTTCTGTTTGAACTCATCCATGTCGGAAATCTCTGACGGGGCGATGCTGCCGCCGCTGAAAATTCCGATGGCTGAAAACGTATCGAGGTTGGCCAGCGTGATGGATCGCGTCTGCATGCCCCCCATGGACAACCCAGCCATAACACGATGGGGTTGATCAGCCATGGTGCGATAGGTCGCATCGATATACGGTATGAGATCTTCAATAAGCACATGGGCAAACGCATCAAAGTTAAATTTGCGCCCTCCCGGTCCACCGATAGCGCGCGATAAAGCGGAGTCCTCCACATCAGTCGGTGGACCGAAGGGATTGGGAGCACCGATATTTCCATTGTCCATGACGATGATGAAAGGCGTCGCCCTCCCCTCGGCAATCAGGTTGTCCATGATCAGCCCGGCATGGCCTTGATTGCTCCAGCCGGTTTCGTTTTCGCCCATGCCGTGCTGCAGATAGAGCACGGGATAACGTTTGGTTCCATCCTGTTCATAGCCGGGCGGAGTGTAGACACGACAGTGCCGCACCGAAGCGGTGTTCCCTGAATAATAGAGAACGTCGCGGACCTGGCCGTGCGGCACATTCTTCAATGCATAGAAATCCTGATCCTTGGCGGGAATCTCAACACCACTGCCCCAGCGGCCTGCACCGTAAAAGTACAGGCTTCCGGGATCTGGGACGAAGGCGCCATCGATGACCAGCTGGTAGTAATGAAAACCTTCGTCCTGCGGATTCGACTCGCCTGCCCAGACGCCGTCTTCGCCCTTGGTCATCGGATATTTAACACCCCCGATGTCCAGCATGACACTGTGGGCCTCCGGGGCCTTGATCCGGGCCCGCACCTGGCCTTCGGAATTGACCTGTGGGTATTCACGCCCCGCCTGGTTGGCCGACGATGGCTTGAAGTCAGTCGGCCCCGCACTTTGGGATAAACACGTTCCGGCAGAGAGCATAGCAACCAGAACGCTTGCTCCAAAATGCGAACGACTGCTTAATGAGGTGTATGGTTTCATGGCCTATTCCTTTCCTATTCTCCAAATGGAGTTAAATACTCTCTAAACGTTCCATGACGAAACACTCGCCATCTATTTCTTCGAGGCGAAGTTCCACCAGTCAAGGTTTGCCAGCATTTCCCCCTTGCCGGAAAACTTAATATAGAGGTCGTGCACACCGGTTGCCCCTGCCACATCGGCCACGATGTTTTCCCACTTCTGCGCTCCCCCGGTGGATGGAATCTTGCAGCTGGCGATCAGTTTCCCGTCCAGATTATCCAAACGCAGTTCGATCTTGCTGTTCTTGGCGCCGCCCGATGTTCGTAGCGCTACCTTGGCGGCGCACTTGACGCCAAAATCAACACCGACGATTTTGATCCAGTCGCCATCCTGCGTGTCGGTGACGTTCATACCGCCATCTTCGCAAGGTTCGGTCTCAATGCCCTTCTGGGCGGCGAAGGTTTCGCCTTCCACGCGGTCGTAGGGATTCAGGTGGCC
>JBNLGU010000090.1:0-11531 GCA_050306215.1 Pontiella sp. | reverse complement strand
GTCGAGTGGCAAGCGCCATGTCGAGAATAAAACAAATATCACGCGGATGATGGCGAAGTTGTCGGAAATCTATTCCTCCGCTCCGGATGAAAACGTGTGGGACGGCGCCAAGGCGATTAAATATGCCCAAGCAGCGCTAGAGCAGGATAAAAAGAACGATGAGCGCTTCGAGTTGCTGGCCCGTGCCTATGCGCGCAACGGGCAATTTGATCTCGCGGTTAAGACACAGAAAGAGGCCATTGAGCGGCTTCAGAAAACCCGCAAGGATGAGGATGATCTTGCGGCATACCAGAAGCGGCTGGAGCTATATCAAAACGAGCAACCCTATACCGAACCTGAAAAATAGACAAAGGTAAGAGGTTGGCTAAGCAGATTCTACTCTTTCTCAAGCATGGTGGCATCGAAGGTGGTGTCTGCTTTGGGTGCGCGGAACGGACTTCGGCGCTACGACGTAGCTCGCATATCCGATGCGAGTAATCAGTTCAATCAGGGTCGCGGATCAGATATCCGCGCCACGACGCGGCTTGCGCAGCATCAAACCTTCTCGATAACCGCGGCGCCAAAGGTGAAGCCGCCGCCGAAGGCGGTGAGGCCGATGAGGGTGTCGGGGGCCACCTCGGGCACCAGCTCGGCCAGCGCGATCGGAATCGTGTTCGACGAGGTGTTGCCGTACTTGCGGATGTGGTTGAACATTTTTTCCGGCGGGCAATGGATCGTCTTGCGGATCGCCTCGATGATGCGCTCGTTGGCCTGGTGCGGCACAATGTACTGGAGATCCTCCACGGTGATACCGCGTTCCTGGCAGGCATGGTCGAGCATGTCGATCATCTTGCGCACAGCCAGCTTAAAGACGGTGAGGCCTTCCATTTCGATCACTTCGCCACTGCTCATGTTCGGCACATAGAGCACCTTGGGTTCAACGCCAGTGGCGGAGAGGAACGGGCGGTTGAGTTTTACGCCAATGTTGCCGGGGCGCTGCTCGCAGCTGACCAGCGAGGCCGTGGCGGCATCGCCAAACAGGGCCATGGTTTTCTGGTCGTCGTGGTTGACCATGGGCGACAGGGTTTCGGCGGTAATGACGATCACCTTCTTGTCCGGCGCATTGGTTAGGAAGTCGAAGGCGGACTGCATGGCATACATGTAGCCGGAACAGGCGGCGTTTACGTCGTGCGCCTGCATCAATACTTCGCCTTTTTCGGGGCTGAGTGCGTGCAGGACGCTGCATGCCAGCGACGGAGTCATGGCCAGCGGCGTTCCGGTCGAGCATATGATTGCGCCGATATCGGAAATATGGAGCTGTTCCTTTTCGAGCAGGTCGCGGGTGGCCTGGACCGCCAGCGTCAATACGTTTTCGTCGCCGTCGATCCAGTAGCGGTTTTCAATACCGGTCCGTTTGCGGATGGCTTCGGAATCCCATTCGCCGTGGCCCTGCAACAGCTCGTCGTTGGTCAGATGGCGCGAGCCGAGCACGGTCGTAATGCTGGAAATGAAGATATCGTTTGCGGTTTTCGGTTTGGCGGTTGAAGTGGCGACGGGTTGTGCCTCGGTGATCCGGCGGCGTTCCATGACGGGTGTGCCCGGATCCTCCTTGGTCAGCGGCTTGAGTTGGGCCGCCTCGTCGGAGGAAATCTTGACCATCGGAGTGCCGACGCGCAGCACATCGCCCTCCTCGGCCAGCACTTCGGCGATGGTTCCGCTGACCGGCGCGGAGATATCCATCGAGGCCTTGTCGGCTTCGACTGACGCAATCAGGTCGCCCTCGGCAATGGCATCGCCGGCGCTGATGGGCAAGTGGGTGATCGTAATGGTTTCATCGGACGGGCTGGAACCAATAGCCTTGACGGTGATGGTTCCGGCTTCGTCTTCGACAGGCTTGTCCCAATGGATATCGATATCCAGCATCTCGCAGCATTTTTCGAGGGTGCGCTTGTAGGAGGGCAGGACCTCGATCTGGCAGGAATAGTCGTATGGGATGTACGTATCGGGCCGGACCACGCGCGCAATCCGGACGGCATCGCCGGCGCGCTCGGCAACGGTTGCCGCAATTTCGCCGCCCATGCCGGCGGTCTGGTTGTCTTCGTGGACAATGACCAGCTTGCCGGTTTTCCTGGCGGAGGCCAGCACGGTTTCCTCGTCCCACGGGAAAATGGTGCGCAGGTCGATGACTTCGGCATTCACGCCGATCTCGGCCAAGGCTTCGGCGGTGCGTTCGCAGACCGGAATGGAACCGCCCCAGCTGACGATGGTGATGTCCTGTCCGGCGCGGGCGATGCGGGCTTTGCCGATCGGGACATATTGTTTATCCACATCCTCGGACGTGGTGTTGGTACGGTCGTTGATCAGGCTCTTCGGGAAGAAGAAGACCGATGGCCGGCCGGACTCGGAAATCGCATTGAGCAGGCCGGCGGCGTCGGCGGCCGTGGACGGCATGAAGACATCGACGCCCGGCACATGTGCGCAGATCGATTCCATGGTCTGTGCGTGGTAGGGGCCGAGGCCGGGACGGTAGCCGCCGCAGATCGACATGACGAGCACGGGGCATTCCCATTGGCCGTTGGTGCGCCAGTACATCGCTCCGATTTCGGAAAGGATGTGGTTGTAGGCCACGGGCAGGAAGTCAGCAAACTGCATGAAGGCCACGGGGCGTCCGCCAGCCAACGCCTGTCCGGTCGAGAGGCCGAGAATGGTGTTTTCCGCGAGGGCCGCGTTGTGGACCTGTTCCGGGAAGGACTGGCTGAGTCCGCGGGTCAGGCCGAATACATCGCCCTTCGGGTCTTCGATATCCTGTCCGAGCAGGGTGGTTTTGGTATCCTTTTCCAAGCGGGCCTTGAGGGCTCCGCGCATCGCTTCAAGCATGCTGAGCGTGCGCTTGTCCTCGGTGCCGCGGTATTCGGCCCGCGGTTCCGGAAGCGGCTTCTTCGCGGATAGCGCGGCCTTGGGTGTGGTGCCTTTGCGGGCGGTGTGGAAGGCGGCTTCGACCACTTCCTTCACTTCGCCTTCGATCGCCGTGATCCGGTCCTCGGCGATTTCGTCGGCCAGCATGGCCGCGCGCAGGCGGGCGCACGGGTCGGCATTGTCCTTGGCGTGCTTCAGTTCGGCTTCCGAGCGGTACATCGACTGGTCGTCGGCATTGGTGTGGCTTTCGAGCCGTTCGACGTTGAAGACGACAATCTGCGGGCCGCGGGTTTCGCGGATGGCGGAAACGGCTTGGCCGAAGGTGTCGTAGGTCGCGAGGGTGTCGGTGCCGTCGACGCGGTGGATGGGCAGGCCGTAGAAGGAGTCCGGCTCGCCGCCGGGCAGGGAGTAGAACGTGTTGCCCTTGGTGACGGTCGAGAGGGCGAAGCGGTTGTCTTCGATCAGGAAGAGCACCGGCAGGTTGGCTCGGACGGCTTCGGCGACGGCTTCGTAGAACTCGCCCTGCTGGGTGGCGCCGTCGCCGACGGATACGACAACGAGCGGGTTGCCGGCTTCGTTCTTGATCACGGAGGCGGCCCCGGCGGCTTGCAGGACATTGCTGCCCACCAGGGTCGGGGTGCTCATGATGTTCAGCTTGGGATCGCAAGGGAAGGCGGGCATGCGCCGGCCGGCCGAGTTGGATTCCTCTTTGCTGAACAGGCCGTAGAAGACGGTTTCGTAGGAAACGCCGCGGGCGTAGGCCAGGGCGCGGTCGCGATAGTGCAGATGCAGCCAGTCGGCCTCGATCAGGTGGGCGTTCAAGGCGGCGCTGGCCTCGTGCCCGGATGAGGGGATATAGAAGAAGACCTCGCCCCGCTGCGCGGCGGCCGACTGTAACTGGTCGGTATAGCGCGAGGCGATCATGGAACGGTAGATGGCGAGCAGCTTGTCTGCAGAGGGCTTGTTCATAAAGATTCCGGCTGTTTTCTAAGGGTAAAATACTAGGGAAGGCGGGGGATAAGGTCGATGCGTAAATTGGACAATCTCTATTTTTTGACACGTTCTAAAATGACGGATATGCTGTGGACCGTTAACTTGTTTGGAGTTGTATGAAAAAACGTAATGTAGATCTGGTGTGCGATATCGCCGAACTGATGTCGCTGGCCGAAGAGGGGCAGGATCGTAAGGAGTTGCTGCAGAGCGTAGTGACGACGGTGGCGAAGCACATGCAGGCCGACGTTTGCTCCATCTACATCTACGACGAGGAAAACCGCCAGCTCACGTTGCGGGCCACGCAGGGGCTGGACCGGAGCGCGATCGGCCTGGTCAAGCTCGAACTGGGCGAGGGGATTACCGGGCGGGCGGTCCGCGAGCTGCGGCCGATCTGCGTGGGGACCGCCTCGAAGAGTTCCTCTTACAGGTTTTTCCCGGGCATCCATGAAGAGGAATACGAGGCCTTTCTGGCGGTGCCGATCCTGCGCGGCCTGCGACGGATCGGGGCGTTGGTTGTCCAGGCGCGCGAGATTAACTATTTTACGCCGAACGATGTGAAAGCGCTCCGTGCAATCGCTGCCCAGTTGGCGACGATGATTGAAAACGTCCAGTTGCTCAGCGAGGTGCGCGAGCGTAGCCGGGCGGAAGAGGAGCCGGTTGTCAAAAAGATCGGCAAGGGGGGCATGTTGCGGGGACGGGCCGCCAGCACCGGAACAGCGCGCGGCCGCGCCTGCACGCTGGATTCGAGCGATTCCGAAGCCTGTATCCTGCCCGATCCGGATTTGCCGCCCTGCACACCCGGGGATTTCAGGGTCGCCGTCGACAAGACCATGCGGCAGATCGACCAGCTGCAGCGGCAGACCACGGCCGAGCTCGCCGATGTGGCGGTCCTGATCTTCAGCGCCCACCAGTTGATCCTCGAAGACAGCCAGTTTACCGGGCGGATCGCGGGGCTGATCGAAACCGGCACGCCCGCCGTCAAGGCGATCGCCACCGTGGTCAATGAGTACGTGGAGGTCTTTTCCCAGAGCAAAATGCCGATGATTCGCGAAAAGGTCCTCGACGTGAAGGATCTGGGAAACCGGCTCACGCGCAATCTGCTCAACGAAGAAGCCGATGCCTGCGACTACCGTGGCCAGATCATCATTGCCCACGAGTTGTTGCCATCGGACATCCTGAAGCTGTCGGCGGAGAACGTCGAAGGCTTTATCGTCAGCAGCGGAGTGACTTCGCACAACGCCATCATCAGCCGCTCCCTGGGCATCCCCATGGTGGCTATCAGCCGCGAGGAGGCCGACGTCATCGAAGAAGGCACGGAAATGCTGATGGATGGCGAACAGGGAATTATCTACCTGGAGCCCTCCGAGGAGGTACACCGGAAGTACCGCGAGCTCGACCAGGCCTGGAAGGCGTTGCACGATGCTTCGGACGTGAGCGAGGAGACGCGGACCAAATGTGGCGGTCGCGTGCATCTGTATGCCAATATCAACCTGTTGAGCGATCTTAAGCCGGCCCGGCGGTTCAAGGCCGAGGGCGTCGGGCTCTACCGTTCCGAATTCCCGTTCATTGTCCGTTCCGATTTCCCGAGCGAGGAGGAGCAGTACCTGATCTACAAGAAACTCGTGGAGCAGATGGAGGGAAGGCCCGTAACATTCCGTACGCTGGATATCGGCGGCGACAAGATGCTGTCGTACTATTCCCATGTGCACGAAGCCAATCCTTTCCTGGGCATGCGGGCCATCCGGTTCTCGCTGCAGAACAAGGATATTTTTTGCGACCAGCTGCGGGCCTTCCTGCGCGCCGGCGCCGGCGCCAAGACGAGGATCATGTTCCCGTTGGTCTCGTCGGTGGATGATTTCGAGGCTGCCCGTACTATTGTTTACGATTGCATGGCCGAGCTCGAAAAGAACGACATCCCATTCAGCCGCGACACCCAGTTGGGCATCATGGTCGAGCTGCCTTCCGCCGTCGAGGTGATCGACGAGCTGGCTCAGGCGGCCGACTTCCTCTCCATCGGGTCCAACGACCTGATCCAGTACATGCTGGCCGTCGACCGGACCAATGAACGGGTTTCGAACCTATACCTGGCCCATCATCCCGCCATTCTCCGCGCGGTAAACCGCATCGTGGCCGCCGCACAGACCCACGGAAAGGATGTTTCCATTTGCGGGGACCTTTCTGCCGACAAGCGCATGCTGCCGTTCCTGCTGGGGGTGGGGTTGCGCAAGTTCAGCATTGATATCGTCAATGCGCCGGCGGTGCAGCGCCTGGTCGGGGCGACGACGCTGAAGGATGCCGAAGCAATTGCCAACCACATGCTGGATCTCGGCCGCATCAGCGAAATCGAAGCCTTTCTGATCGATCGCAATCTGGCGCCCGCCGTCGAGGCATAGCCGGCAAGAAGTAGAAATCCCGAGGGTTACACCGCGAGCAGCTCATCTCATTGTTGCTACATATATGTATCAGGGCTCAAAAATGATACATATACGTTTCTTTTGTGCGTGGACGACTTTTTCGTAGCTTAACCATAAGCCGTTGCATGCGAATGTAATGTGTTTGGTGTTTGCGCTGTGGCATACCTTTTGCAATAGAGCCTCGCTATTCCACTGCGGTGGACCGGAGAGAACAAGACAATTACAGGAGGATGTAAATGAGAAAGATTACGAAATATGCGATGCTATTGCTCGCATTGTGTGCCGTTGCTTTGCCGATGGCGACCATGGCCGAAGAGGCCGCTGAACCGGCGATCAGCCAGGAAATGTTTACCGTTAACAACACCTGGATGATGGTCGCCACATTCCTGGTGTTTATTATGCATTTGGGTTTTGCCTGCGTGGAAACCGGGCTCACCCGCGCCAAGAACACAGTCAATATTCTGTTCAAGAACAGCGCCATTCCGGCGATCGGCCTGCTAACCTATGCGCTGATGGGTTTCAATCTGATGTATCCGGGAGAAATGGGGGTTGATTGGAATGGATTTTTCGGTTTCGCCGGGTTTGGGATCGGTACCGATGCCGCCGGCCTGACCAGCGCCTACAATCCGGGCTACACCTATTGGACCGACTTCCTGTTCCAGGGCATGTTTGCCGCGACGGCAGCCACCATTGTTTCCGGTGCCGTGGCAGAGCGCGTCAAGCTTGGGCCGTTTTTGATTTTCTGCACCATCTACGTGGCCGTGATCTATCCTTGGGTCGGCTCCTGGAAATGGGGCGGCGGCTGGCTGGATGCCAAGGGCTTCTACGATTTCGCCGGTTCCACACTCGTACACTCCGTCGGCGGCTGGGGCGCATTGGCCGGTATCATTGTCATCGGTCCGCGTCTGGGCAAATATGTAAACGGACAGAACAAGGCCATCATGGGCCACAGCATGCCGTTGCTGACGATCGGTGTGTTCCTGCTCTGGTTGGGCTGGTTCGGCTTTAACGGCGGTTCGGTGCTGTCGGCCGATCCCGGCGCCGTATCCTTCGTACTCGTAACCACTTCACTGGCTGCTGCGGCCGGTATCATCGGCTCCATGGTCACTTCCTGGATCGTCCAGAAAGAGCCGGACCTTACGATGGTGCTCAATGGCTGTCTCGCCGGTCTGGTCGGCATTACCGCCGGCGCCGATGTGGTTACCGTAACGGGGGCCATCATTATTGGTCTGATCTGCGGCGCGGTTGCCGTGCTGTCTGTGATTGGCCTGGACCGCCTGAAGATCGACGATCCGGTGGGGGCCACCACGGTCCATCTGGTTTGCGGTATTCTCGGCACGCTGTTCGTGGGCGTATTCAGCACGAATCCCGACCATAGCTTCATGACGCAGCTCATCGGTGTACTTGCATACGGAGCGGTCTGCTTCCCGGCTGCGCTGATCATCTTCCTCGTGTTGAAGGTTACCGTCGGCATCCGCGTGAGCAAGGAAGAGGAGCTCAAGGGCCTCGACCTCGGCGAACACGGCATGGAGGCCTACCACGGATTCCAGTTCTTCACAAACGTCTAATTTGAAAGGGAACAACCATGAAACTGATTATTGCATACATTCAGCCCGAAGCCCTCAACGAGGTGAAGCAGTCTCTTTACGATGCCGAGGTCTACAAGATGTCCGTCACCAACGCCATGGGTTGCGGACAGCAGAAGGGCTACCACGAAACCTACCGCGGCGCGGATATCGAAGTGAACCTGCTCAAGAAGGTTCGCGTGGAAATCGCCGTGAACGATGACTATGTCGAAGCCACCACCGATGCGATCATCAAGGGTGCGCGCACCGGCAATATCGGGGATGGAAAAATCTTCATTCTCGACCTGCCGGAATGCATCCGGATCCGCACCGGGGAGAAGGGCCACGACGCCGTAGGCTAGACAGCAGACTCTCTCCTCCCAAGCCGCCCGCTTATCCTTTCTCTCTCTCCGGATAAGCGGGCGCATTTTTTTATACGGCCTTCCGTTGGTTTTCGCCTAAACAGAAAAGCCGCCGGGTCGGTTGCGATAGAAGGTATTAGAGCTCTTTTGCCAGTTCCCACATCGCCTTTACCGCCGGACGCTTGAGGTTGCGCCTGCTGGAGCAGAGGCCGACGACGTAGGGGTCGAGTATCGGCGCGGATTTGATGGCCACCACATCGTCGCGGAAAGGGCTGCGCTCCAGAGCCAGTTGCGGGGCGATGCCCACGCCGGCTCCGAGGCGCACCATGGCGATGAGCGCTTCGTTCCCCGAAACTTCCGTGGAAATATTCGGTACGACGTGGTTGTGCCGGAGCCAGGCATCCAAGCGGTTCCGGGCCACGCCGGACTGGGGAACCACCAACGGGATGCTTGAAAGATCGAGCTTTTTGGGTAGCGGAAAATCCGCCGTGACCGGGGCGATAAACAGCAAGGGGGTTTCCGCCAACGGCATGAATTCCAGCTGGGCCGGTTTGCGGTCGGGCAGCGCGGCGACGGCCAGGTCGATCTCGCCGCTCGCGAGCTGTTCGATGGCCCGTTCGGCGGCTCCCGTTCGCAAGGCCAGCTGCACGTTGGGATAGGCGGAGCGATAGGTTTCAAGTAGCTTGGGTAGCAAGCTATAGACGGCCGTGATGGAGGCGTAGACGGAAAGGGTCCCCGAGATGGCATTGTCCTTTTCGAGGATGGACTCCTGAAAATGCTGCCATTCCTGCACCGCGTTGCGGGCATAGGCGAGCAGTTGGTTGCCGGCTTCGGTCAAGGCCGCGCTGCGGTTGTCGCGAATAAAGAGCGGTTGGCCGACCTCTTCTTCGAGGCGCTGGATGGTACGCGTGAGAGCCGATGGACTCAGGTTGCACGCGCGGCTCGCCTTGCCAAAGTGCAGCAGTTCCGCCGTCTTGATGAAGGTTTCTAGGGCTTTCATTTCCATATGATCCGTCCGATCAGTATTTCAAAATACGCAACACTATATCCCAAATAATTCAATTTACGCAATATACGATTTGGAGTAGGTTCGCGCCTGTTTGAATTCAACCAAGGAGACCACAATGGGACAGAATTATTTCAATACGCTTCCGATGCGTCTGAAGCTCGAGGAACTCGGCACCTGCCGTTTCATGGATGCCGCCGAATTTGCCAACGGCTGCGAATATGCCAAGGGCAAGAAGATCGTGATCGTCGGTTGCGGTGCACAAGGCCTCAACCAGGGCCTGAACATGCGCGACAGCGGACTCGACGTTTCCTACACCCTGCGGGCTGCAGCGATCGAAGAAAAGCGCCAGTCCTTCCTGAACGCCAGTGAAAACGGCTTCAAGGTCGGCACCTACGAGGAAATGCTCCCGACCGCCGACATCGTCATGAACCTCGCTCCTGACAAGCAGCACACCAACGTGGTTGAAACCGTTATTCCGCTGATGAAGCAGGGCGCCACCTTCTGCTACGCCCACGGTTTCAACATCGTCGAGGAAGGCACACTGATCCGCGAGGACCTGACCGTCATCATGGTTGCGCCCAAATCGCCCGGCTCCGAAGTGCGCGAGGAATATAAGCGCGGCTTCGGCGTTCCGACGCTCATCGCCTGCCATCGCGAAAACAACCCGAACGGCGACGGCCTCGAAATTGCCAAGGCGCTTTGCGTTGCGCAGGGCGGACACCATGCCGGCGTGCTCGAATCCTCGTTCGTCGCGGAAGTAAAGTCCGACCTCATGGGCGAGCAGACCATCCTCTGCGGCCTGTTGCAGGCGGGATCGATTCTCTGCTTCGACAAGATGGTCGCCGAAGGCGTCGATGCCGGCTGGGCCTCGAAGTTCATCCAGTATGGCTGGGAAACCATTACCGAAGCGCTCAAGCAGGGCGGCATCACCAACATGATGGACCGGCTCTCCAATCCCGCCAAGATCAAGGCGTTCGATCTGGCCGACGAGCTGAAAATCATCATGCGCCCGCTGTTTGAAAAGCACATGGATGATATCATCACCGGCGTCTTCTCCAGCACCATGATGGAAGACTGGGCCAACGACGACGTCAAGCTGCTGACCTGGCGCAAGGAAACCGGTGAGACCGACTTCGAAAAGACGGACGCCGGCGCGGTTGAAATCAGCGAGCAGGAATACTTCGACAAGGGCATCCTGATGGTGGCCATGGTCAAGGCCGGCGTCGAGCTGGCGTACGAAGCGATGGTTGAAGTCGGCATCAAGCCGGAATCAGCCTACTACGAATCGCTGCACGAAACGCCGCTCATCGCCAACACGATTGCGCGCAAGAAGCTGTTCGAAATGAACCGCATCATTTCCGACACGGCCGAATACGGCTGCTACCTCTTCTCGCACGCCGCCGTTCCGCTGCTGAAGGACTTCATGTCCAAGGTCGGCACCGACGTCATCGGGAAGGGCCTCGAACTGGCGGACAACAAGGTCGACAACAAGACGCTCGTCGAGATCAACGCCGAAATCCGCTACCACGATGTGGAAGTCATCGGCGAAGAGCTGCGCGCCGCCATGAGCAACATGAAGTCGCTCTAAACATGTCCTGCAGGCATCCTGCCTGCCTTGCATGAATAAACGCCTCCGGTTTCCGGGGGCGTTTTTTTGTTGCGAAGCTCCTGTTCCCGGAAATTTTTGTCGTCGTTTTTTACAACGCGCAGGCCGGCAATGGTATGTGGCGCTTATGATCGGTCCAGCCTGCCGAAATCGACAAATCTTTCCGGAACCTGTTTTGTTGTCAAATATTGCAACACCTTGAAGCGGAGTTGTTTTTGCGGTTAATCGGAACTGGCACACCTCGTGTTATATAGAGGCAACCTATTTAATAACCAGGAGAAGAAAATGGCGAAGAAAGAAGTGGAACGGTTTCTGATCGCGGGGGCCGAAGACAAGGTGCTCCGCTTAAAATATGACATGCTGGAGCCAAAGCCGGCCTTCGTGGCGGAAGCGAACACCGACGGCTTTGACTTTACGGAAGAGGAGCTCGATGCCGTGTTGCGCGAATCCGGCGACGACTATGCCTCGTTCGGAAATCCGCGCAAGCGCGGCATCTGGTGGTTCTAGGACATACCTCGCAGAGCCGCAGAGATCGCTGAGGGTATTAAATTTTCCTCTGCGTACTCAGCGCCTCTGCGAGGAATAATTTACAGGCTCTGGAGAAATTCCAACACCTTGGCGGGGTGGGCCTCGGCCTTGGGCACCTTGCGCCAGTGCTTTATGATCTTGCCCTTTTCATCGATGATC
>JBNLGU010000089.1:0-11688 GCA_050306215.1 Pontiella sp. | reverse complement strand
GGCTTCGCGGGCGATCTGGATCACCTTCATGCGGGTCAAGCCTTCCAAGGCGCCGCAGGTGCTTGGCGGCGTGGTGAGCACTCCGTTCTTTACAGCAAAAACGTTGTCGCCGGAGGCTTCGGCCACCTCGCCCTTGTGGTTGAGCATGAGGCACTCCATGCAACCGGCGTTGATCGCCTCGATCTTGGCCATGACGTTGTTGAGATAGTTCAGGCTCTTTATGCGCGGGTTGATCGCTTCCGGATGGTTGCGAATCGTGCCGACCGTTACAATCTTCAGTCCGTTGTCGTAGAGTTCCTGCGGGTAGAGCTGGATCTTGGCGGCGATAATGATGACTTCCGCCTTGTCGCACAAATAGGGATTCAACCCCAGAGTGCCCTTTCCGCGCGTGACTACCAACCGAATGTAGCCATCCTTGATTTCGTTGGCCTTGCAGGTATCCACGACCGCCTGCGACATTTCGGACTTCGACATGGGAATGTCCAGCGCAATGGCCTTGGCGGAGTCGTACAGGCGTTCGACATGCTCGTCCAACAGGAATACACGTCCGTTGTATGCCCGAATCCCTTCGAACACACCGTCGCCATACAACAGCCCATGGTCAAAAACAGAGACCACAGCATCCTTTTCATCCACCAGTTTTCCGCTCAAAAAAATCTTCATACAAACTATCCTTGATTCTCTAGAATTCCGTCCTTCAGGTGCAGTTCGCGCGAGCACCTCGAGGAGACTTCCCGGCTATGGGTAACGAGCACGAGAGTATGCCTTCTGGCCTCAACCAGTTGAAACAAATAATGCAAAACTTTATCGCCCGTCGCGGAGTCCAGATTTCCCGTCGGCTCGTCGGCAAAAATGACGTCCGGATCGTTGATCAGGGCCCGTGCGATGGCGACCCGCTGCTGCTCGCCGCCCGATAATTCCTGGGGCCTGTGTCCGATCCGCTCACCGAGTCCGACTTCCTCCAGCAATGCCCTTGCACGGGCCGTGGCCGTGTTTTTTCCGATGCGTTTTGCCATGGACGGTAACGCCACGTTTTCGACGATGTCCAGCTCCGGCAACAGATGGAACGACTGGAATACAAAGCCCACGTTTTCCGCGCGGAAGCGGGCCCGCCGGACCGGCGACATGCGGTATACGTCCTGCCCCTTGAAATGCACCTGGCCAGCTTTCGGCGTGTCGAGGCCGCCGAGAACATGCAACAGCGTGCTTTTCCCCGAACCGCTCTGCCCCATAATGGACAGCGTTTCACCCCGGCCGACCTCAAGCGAAACCCCTTTAAGCACATCCAGCGCGGTTTTACCGATGGTGTAGGTCCGCTTGACCTCTTTAGCTACGAGAACCGTTTCCATTATCCAATACACTCCTTGACCACTTCGGCCAACCGTTCTGCAATGGCCCCGGTTTGTTCCTCGGTGGGACCCTCCACCATAACACGGCACATGGGTTGCGTGCCGGAATAGCGGATCAACACCCGCCCCGAGTCGCCCAGCTCGGCTTCGGCCGCGGCGACCGCAGCCATGATTCCATCAACCTCTTCGATCGGCGGCTTTTCCCGCACGTCCACATTGATCAGCTTCTGGGGGTACGGCGTCATGATAGCGGAAAGTTCCGAAAGCGGTTGCTGCGATTCCTTCAACACCTGCATGAGCTTGAGTCCCGAAACAATGCCATCGCCCGTGGTATGGCAATCCAGGAAAATCATATGTCCCGAATCTTCGCCTCCCAGCACGGCATTCTTTTGCTGCATCAGCTCCAACACCTTTCGGTCGCCAACACCGGCGGTTTCCGTCGTCACGCCGGTCTGCTTCATCGCCGCATGGAACCCCACGTTGCTCATGACCGTGGCCACCACCGTGTCGTTCCTTAGCTCGCCCCGTTCCTTGTACGCATTGGCACAGATTGCCATGATCTGGTCTCCCGTCAGCTCGTTGCCCTGCTCATCCACTACAATCAGCCGGTCGCCGTCGCCATCGAATGCCAGTCCGGCATCGGCCCCGGCCTCCACCACTTTTGCGCGCAGGTCTTCCGTATGCTGCGAGCCACACCGGTCGTTGATATTGATCCCGTCGGGTTCGTTGTGAATCACCACGACCGATGCACCCAGACCCGAAAAAACCGATTCCGCGCAAGCACTCGTCGCACCATTGGAACAGTCGAGCACCAGGCTCAACCCTTCCAACGGCATGCTATCGGGCAACACGGTTCCGCAGAAGCTTTCATAAAGCTCATTGGCATTTTCCATGGTGAAAACAGCACCCACCCCTTCATCGGTCGGAAGGTTGGGAGCAACTTGGTCGCATAGCGCTTCAATGCGGGCTTCTTCCTCGTCACTAAGCTTGAAGCCATCCCCCTTGAACACCTTGATGCCGTTATCAAAAAAAGGATTGTGGGACGCCGACACCACCAAGCCTGCAACAGCCCCGGTTTGGATCGCGATCCGGGCCACTGCCGGAGTCGGAACAACCCCCAGAGAGCGGACATCCACCCCGGCCGAACAGATTCCAGCGGCCAACGCGGCCTCGATCATGGATCCGCTCAAGCGAGGATCGCGCCCGATCACAATCGTGGGCCGAACCTCGTCGTTCTCGTCGACTTCACTGAAATAAAGGGCAATGGCGCGCCCCAGCCGCAACGCCAGCTCGGCGGTCATGTTTCCGGTGTTGGCCTTGTCGCGTATGCCATCCGTTCCAAATAGTTTTCCCATGTTCAACTCCAAAGCTGTTCCGCATGATTGACAATCGACTGGAGCCAAGCGCGCCCGGTCTGGCGCACCGGCTCCTCCATCGACTGGATTGTCTCAATATAGTTTTCCGTCCGGGCCTGCCGGACTGCTTCAATGAAATCGGTGGCGGCTGGATGCGCATTGCAACAGAGCGCACCTTCCATTTTCGGCCACATCGCTTCAAAACGCCTTTGTGCCTCGATCTCCGCCTGGTAATCCCCGGACTTCTTTTCCAGTTGCTGGATCGAGTAGTCCATCTTTCCCGCCACGGCACCGAGCCGCTTGATTCGCTCGGCCTGTATCAGGTTGAGGTTGCTGATGCCGCCATCCAACACGGCTTGGTCGAAGGCATCACGCAGAAACAGGCTGCGTACCTGTGTGTACCACTCGCGCAAGGCCTCGATATTCCCGATATAGCTCAGGTTGTTGCGTACAATCCGGTCAATGCGGCGGTACACGCCCGGTTCATAGTCCATGGTCACCGGTGCGGGCGTTTCCGGAATATGGAGCTGGTTTGCCTTGAGTACGTCGTTGCGGCATATCCCGCCCGCCGCAACAATGCTTCCGAAGGCCATGCGCGCAGGGCCGACCAATCCGCCCTGCCCGCCAAGGAATATCGGTTTCTGGTCCAAGAACACACCGCGCGGCACGTCGCCCACCAGCGATGCCGTGGCCTTGTCCTGATGCGGTGTGAAATTGAAATGGACGTAGGATGAACCGATCTCACTATGATCCTTCCGGCTCGTTCCGCCAGCCATGAGGGCGTCGCAAAAGTTAATCAGGCTGCCTGCCGTAACGAACGGAAGAAAGACCGTCTGCTTCAAGCCGACCGAGTGCGCGCCGTTGGCCTCCTCCTCCAGAATGGTTCCGGCGCGGATGTGCGCACCGCTGCCCATGTTGGCCCCGTCGAAAAAGGTTGAGCCGGAGAAGAAACCACCTTTGAGCCGGACGCCGCGGCCGAGCTGGCAGTTTTCCACCGTGGCCGGCCCCTCCGCGCCCAGGATGGAGCCAGGACCGATCGACGTTTCCGGACCGCGAACACGGCAACCGGTATGAATCACGGCATCCGCAGCTATCCGCGATAGATCGACTTCGGGACCGATCTCCACACCGGCATCCCGCCATTCTTCTCTTGTGCGATGGTTCATGATGAGCTCCGTTCCCTATCCTGCAGCATGCAAACAGAGCGGTGAATTTAGCAAATTACGGGCAAATGTCGCCCTGTTTTTGCAGGCTTTGCGGGAATCAATCCTCATCACGGCAGGCAGAGTAGAGCCAACTGAGCAACGACTCGAAGCGGGGATCCTTGTGAAGGCTGTTTAAATCGGGATCGGACTTCATCCAGTCGTAGTCCCCATACCCCAGTTCCACGGCTTGGGTCAGCGCTTCAAACGCCTCGTCCGAATGGTTGGTCAAGGCATATGAACAGCCCAGATTGTACCATACCAGGTCGTCATTGGGCAGCTGATGGCTCAACTGGATGTCGATGGCCAGGCCTTCTTCGTACTTGCCGGTCCTGGTATAAAGATCTGCCAAGGCCTGAAGGACTTCCACATCGCCGGGAAGTCGTTCGGCCACCTTTTGCAGAAACTGGAGTTCGACCGCGTCGTGATCCGCGCGACCGTTTGTTCGATCCTTGCTCATGACACCTCTGGCTTAGTTCATCGGCCGATAGGTCGGACCGGTGTAGATCTGGCGCGGACGGCCGATGCGACCATGAGGATCATCGCGCATTTCAAGCCACTGGGCGATCCAGCCGGGGATACGACCGATGGCAAACATCACCGTGAACATGTTGGTCGGTATACCCATGGCGCGATAGGTCAGGCCGGTGTAGAAGTCAATGTTTGGATACAAACCGCGGCTCACAAAATAATCATCCGCAAGGACCGCCTCTTCCAGTTCCTGCGCCAGATCCAGCAACGGATCGGATGTGCCGAGGCGAGCAAGAACATCCTTACACATCTGTTTGGCCACTTTGGCACGCGGGTCGTACGATTTGTATACACGATGCCCTACCCCCATGATGCGGAACGGGTCGTTTTTGTCCTTCGCTCGTTCGATAACGCGCTTCACATCGCCGTTGTCTTCAACCAGAATGCGTTCGAGCATTTCAATCACGTGTTGGTTCGCACCACCGTGCAACGGTCCCCAGAGCGCGCAGATGCCCGCCGAAATCGAGGCATAAAGGTTCGCACCAGCACTGCCCACCATCTTGACCACAGAAGCGGAGCAGTTCTGTTCATGGTCGGCATGCAGAATCAGTAGTTTGTTCAACGCCGTCGTCATGACCGGATCGATCTGATAATCGTTTACCGGTGTCCAGAACATCATGTTCAGAAAGTTTTCGCAGTACTTTAAGGTATGTTTCGGATAAACCGTTGGATGACCAATCGACTTCTTATAGGAATAGGCCGCTGCAGTGCGAAGCTTGGAGAGCAGGCGCGTCACCTTGAAATCGATGTTTTCCTGAATACTGGCATCTTCGAGTTCAGGATAAAAAGTTGAAAGCGATACCGCCATCGCCGACAGCGTAGCCATCGGATGGGCATGGTCCGGATACGCATCAAAAAAGTGGCGCATGTCCTCGTGCATCAGGGAATGGTGATTAAGGGCGCGGGAAAAATCTTCGTGTTGATCCTTGTTCGGCAACGTACCGTGGATCAGCAGGTAGGCGACATCGATGAACTCGCAGTTTTCCGCCAGGTCGTTGATGTCATAGCCACGGTAGCGAAGGATCCCCTTTTCACCATCAATGTAGGTGATGTCGCTCTGGCAGCATCCGGTATTCACAAAACCGGGATCATAGGTGATCATTCCGGTTTCCTTGCGGAGGTTCCGGACATCAACCGCCATTTCCTGTTCCGTTCCCTCAAAGACCGGCAGGTCAACCGTAAGATCGCCATAGGTTAGCTTCGCGGCTCCTAACTCCTTGATTCCTGACATATTAAAAACTCCTTTTAAATGGTGTCGCTTGTTTCGAACGCGCTAAAAAATACGGTTTGCCAGTCATCATTCAAGATTAAAAGCACAAGCCAGCCCTCCTATTCTCCGCCGCAACGCCACTTCTTTTTTAAACATTTAGTATTGCGCGGCCTACCCCATTTATGTTTTATCCACGGGTCTTTCAACAAAAGGAACCTGAACTATATGGCTAAAAAAAGCAAAATTGTTAAGAACCAGCAGCGCGTCGCGTGTGCCGCGAAGTACTATGAGCGCCGCATCGAGCTGAAGAAAATCATCAAGAATCCGGAAACCGCTCCGGAAGACCGCATGGCCGCGGTCCGCAAGCTGCGCAAGCTTCCGCTCGACGCCAACCCCAACCGCATCATGAACCGCTGTTCGGTAACCGGTCGACCCCACGCCGTATACCGCAAATTCGGTCTGTCCCGCATCACGCTCCGCGAAATGGCTTCCAACGGCCAAATCCCGGGAATGACCAAGGCCAGCTGGTAAACATCCCTTTAATTTGTTGAAAGACGCTAGCACCCCGCAACCGCGGGGTGTTTTTTTTTGCAGTGATTGTCGAACCACAACATGAATCCGCCGTGGAGCGGTTGGGAAAATTGATGGAATTGGGAAACCGGCAATGGTGCTGCCGGATATCGCGTGCACATTCCATGCGAAAGGCCACGGCTCGGAGACCCCGCCACGTCTCAGCTTGTCCCCCACCGTCCAGTCAGCCTACCCTCTAAGAGAGTTCTGCTCCGACCACGGACTTTGTTGTACACGCTTCGGAATAAGGGCGGCTTGGCACAAAAAAAAACCGCCCTTTCGAGGCGGCTTTTCTGAAGGTCGGAGCCTTCTTGGTTCAGAATCCCGCAATCGGAATCCTGCCGTTCCTTAGGCCTTGGTGATCTTGCCGGAGCGGATCGCCTTGGCGGAAACCCAAACGCGCTTGATCGTGCCGTTTTCATCCTTGATGCGGACACGCTGCAGGTTCGGCTTGAAGGTACGCTTCGTGGCGCTGGTCACATGGAGACCGATACCGCCTTTTTTCTTGGACAAACCCTTGCGGACAATACGGCGTCCGGTGATGGTTTTCTTACCTGTAACTGCACATTCTCTAGCCATTGTAAATACCTCGGTAATGTTTCAATCAAAATCTGGTGGCTCAACAAGAGCTTGGGAATCTAAGCATTCCGGCCTGCTTTGCAAGTATAAACATCCGGTTTTTAACGGATTGCCTCCGCGGCATACGAGCGAACGGGTCCGAACTCCAATCGGTTGACTATCATCCCCTAACGATGCTTTACATCGAAACCGGCCTGTGATTGGATTTTGCATACTTCATGAAAAAACGAATCCCCATACAGGATACCCTTAAGCATCTCGTCGAATGGGAGCATGAAGACCGCACGGCCACACAGGAAGCGCTCGCGGATGAGCTATCCATCACACGGGACCAACTGGCAGGCATCCTCGGCGATCTGGAGTCGGCGAAGCTGATTGATCGCGGCACACTGAATTTGACGCCCGCCGGTCGCGAATACGCCCTGCATGTGCTGCGGGCCCACCGCCTTTATGAAACCTATTTGGCGCACAAAACCGGAGTCAGCGACGACCAGTTGCACATGCAGGCGGAAATCGAGGAACATAGGCTTTCCGCCGAAGACGTGGAAAAACTGGCCCGGGAGCTCGACCACCCCCTTTACGACCCCCATGGCGATCCCATCCCGACCGCCATGGGCGAACTGCCCACCCGGCGCGGACAGCCGCTGCCCACCCATCCGGCTGGCTGGGAAGGCCGGGTCGTACACGTCGAGGATGAACCGCCGGCCCGGTATGCACTCATCTTCCAAGCCAACATTGCGCCCGGCACCGTGTTGCGGATCCTTGAAAAGACCGATACGGAAGTCGTGCTCCGCGCCGAAGGCTGCACCTTCCGGTTCTCCACCGAAACGGCCGAACAAATCACGGTCGAACCCCTGTTGGACAGCGAAGCTTTCGACGAATCGCTGGAGCGGCTTTCCAGCCTGGGCAGAGACGAGCAGGCCTCCGTGGTCGGACTGTCCCCCTTGTGCCGGGGATTGGAACGCAACCGCCTGCTGGATCTGGGCATGGTGCCCGGCAGCACGATTTCCGTGGACCTGATCAGTCCGTCCGGCAGCCCGATCGCCTACCGGATACGTGGTGCGTCCATTGCCCTGCGCCGGCAACAGGCCGATCTGGTGTTGATCCGCAAAACTAAGGAAAAGCAACATGGCTAAAAAAGGTTCGGCATCCTGCGAAAGCTGCCCTGTTGCCGCGGTCTCCAAAATGGAACAGCTCGGCATGCGGCTGGGCCAGGTGGATTATGTCGTGGCGCTTGCTGGCAATCCCAACACCGGCAAAAGCACGATCTTTAATGCGCTCACCGGGTTGCGGCAGCACACCGGAAACTGGCCCGGAAAAACCATTGCGCGAGCCGAGGGCGCCTTCTCGCTCGGCGGAAAACGCTACAAGATCGTGGATCTGCCGGGCACCTACTCCCTGCTGTCTGCCACGGACGACGAGGAAGTGGCGCGCAACTTTATCCTCTTCGGCCGCCCGGATGTTACGCTGGTGGTGATGGATGCCACGCGCATTGAGCGCAATCTCAACCTGGTCCTTCAGGTACTCCAGATCACGAACCGTGTGATCGTATGCGTAAACCTGATCGACGAAGCAAAGGCCCACGGCATCACCATCGATGAGCGGGGCCTCGCCCGCGACCTCGGCGTACCGGTGGTTTTAACCGCGGCCCGCAGCGGCCAAGGCATCGACCGGTTGCTCAAGGAAATCGATGACATGGCGAATGGCCGCACGCCCTGCAAACCGCATCCGCTCAAGTATGAGGTTCCAGGCCTACGGGAAGCCATGGACGAAATCACAGCGGCACTGGAAGAAGCATACCCCAACGTTCCGCATCGTGACTGGATTGCCATGCGCCTGCTGGAAGGCGACCCCCGCATCGTGGAGGCGGTCGCCTCCGGCGCAATCGGCAATCTTGAATTGGACCACGCCGCAACCTAACAACAGCACCCTTGGACTGATACAGCAAATGACAGGCGAAGAAATCAAAAAAAGAGCTGAACAACTGCGATGGCAGCTTCCGCAGGATGTTCGCGACCGCTGGGTGGAAAACGTCTATGCGGAATCCGCGGAAATCGCATCGCGTAACGTGGACCAGAAGGGCGCGTCGCACCGCTTGTCGTGGGAACGCCGCCTCGATTGGCTGCTGACCAACCGCATCACCGGCTTTCCGATCATGGTGCTTTTGCTGGGCCTGGTGCTCTGGATCACCATCGAGGGCGCCAATGTTCCTTCCGGCTGGCTGGCGGTCGCGCTGCTCGACCATGGGCATCCGTTCCTGAAACACCTGGCCGATGCGGCCCACATGCCGTGGTGGCTCTCCGGCGTCCTGATCGATGGCTTGTACCTGACTACAGCCTGGGTGATTAGTGTCATGCTGCCGCCGATGGCCATATTCTTCCCGCTCTTTACGCTGCTGGAGGATTTTGGCTATCTGCCGCGCGTTGCGTTCAACCTCGATAACGCCTTCCGCAAAACAGGCGCGCATGGCAAGCAGGCCTTGACGATGGCCATGGGCTGGGGATGCAATGCTGCCGGCGTCGTGGCCACCCGCGTGATCGATTCCCCGCGCGAACGGCTGATCGCAATCATTACCAACAACTTTGCCCTATGCAACGGGCGATGGCCCACCCAGATCCTGATCGCCACGGTATTTCTAGGCACCTTGGCGCCGCCGGCCCTGGCGGGGTTCGTGGCCGCTGGCTCCGTACTGGGCGTGGCCCTGATCGGCGTCGGCCTCACGTTCCTGGCTTCATGGATGCTGTCCCGTACGGTACTCAAGGGCGAAGCGTCGACCTTCAGTCTGGAACTCCCCCCCTATCGTCCACCGCAGATCCTGCGCACGCTCTACACCTCGCTCATCGACCGCACCTTGATCGTCCTGTGGCGCGCCATCGTTTTCGCCGCCCCGGCAGGCATTGTCCTGTGGAGCATTGCCAATATTAAAATCAGCGACGCCTCGATCGCCGAATGGATGATCGGAGCGCTCGATCCCATTGGCTGGGTGATCGGCCTGAACGGGGTTATTCTGCTGGCCTATGTCGTGGCCATCCCAGCCAACGAGATTGTCATTCCTACCATTCTCATGCTGACGGTCATGACTACAGGCATTACCGGCGTCGGGGAACAGGGCGCGGGCGTAATGTTCGAAACTAGCCAGAACTCGACGCTAGAAATGCTGTTGCGGGGCGGCGGATGGACCACGCTCACCGCCATATGCCTCATGTTGTTCAGTCTGTGCCACAATCCCTGCTCCACCACGATCTTCACCATCTGGAAGGAAACCAAGAGCGCCAAATGGACGGCGTTGGCCACCTTCATGCCCATCGTTTTCGGCATCGTTATTTGCGGTGCCCTCGCCCTGGTCTGGCGTTTGCTGGCTGGATAGGCCACCAGCCTCAAACCAGCTCGGAAAAAACCGAATTGCAGACAAACAGCGCGTCTGGGGTTAGAGCCAGCCGACTCGTGCTACGTGCAAGCAAGCCTTCCTCCACCATCGACAAGACCGCATTACTGCAGAGATCGTCGACAGCATAACCGGTCAGCGCTTTAAATTCATCGAGATCGACTCCGTCGGTCATGCGCAGCCACATGACCAATGTTTCGCGGGCTTTGTCCTCGGGAGATAGTTCCTCTACTTCGTCAAATGGCCGGATGCCTTTTTTCATGCGGTCGCACCAAGCCGGCAGATCGGCCACGTTGCCGAAGCGCTTGCCGTTCCAGTGTGAATGGGATGATGGCCCGCAACCAAGATATTCCCCGCCCTGCCAATACAGTACATTGTGCCGGCATTCCTTTCCGGGCTTGGAAAAATTGGAAATCTCATAGTGGTGGTAGCCGGCGTTTTCCAACAATGCCTTGACCGCATAATAGTTGTCCGCCTCCTCGTCGTCACCCGGCGGACTGATTTTTCCTTCGTCGCGATCGCGCGTCATTGGCGTGCCCGGTTCGTAGATCAGGTTGTAGTAGGAAACATGCTCCGGCCCCAGTTCCACCACTTTTCGTGCATCGTCCAGCACCTCATCGGGGGTCATGCCGGGAATGCTCTGGATCAGGTCAATGTTGACGTTGTCAAAGCCCGCCTCGCGCAGCATCTGAAAGCCTTCGACGGCCTGATCCGCTGAATGACTGCGGCCCAGCAACTTCAACGCCCGCTGGTTAAACGACTGCACTCCGATCGAGACACGGTTGATGCCGCCGGCTTTCATGGCGGCCAGCTTTTCGTCGGTCAGCGTGCCGGGGTTGGCCTCGCTTGTAAACTCGACCACCTGCGATAGGTCAATGTTCCGACGGATCGCATCAAGCATGACGGCATAACGTTCGGCCGGCAACGCCGTCGGGGTCCCCCCGCCAATGAATACCGTGTCCGGCGCAAATCCCTTTGGCAACCGTCCCAGCTCGGTCGCCAGGCTTTCCAGATATAGCAATAGATTATCCCACTCGTTGGGCGTCATTTTGTAGAAGTCGCAATAGCGGCAACGCGACATGCAAAGCGGAACATGGATGTAGAGTCCGGTCATGGGCAGTTCTTGGTTTGGGGTTTCGAGCTGTTATGCACGTTCAGACGATGCGCGAAGCGGATGCATCTGCCAACACCAAACCGCATATAAGACCAATTTGGTAATTTTTTCCTGTTACCGGTCGACTCCGCCGAACGACCCTGATAAGGATACGCGCTCTTAAAAAAGGATTCCCTGGGATGCAGATCAAAATGAAAAAACAGATCGTGGTGGTTGGCAACGGCATGACCAGCCTTCGCTTCTGCGAAAAAATGCTGGAATACGATGCATTCCACGAAAACCGGATCACGGTATTGGGTGCAGAGCCTGTCCCCGCCTACGACCGCGTCTCCCTTTCCTCCATCTTCGAGGGCAAGCCCGAGAAGGAACTGATCTTGGCCGAAGCCCGGTGGT
>JBNLGU010000088.1:0-11767 GCA_050306215.1 Pontiella sp. | reverse complement strand
CCCGGGTTTCGTCGTAGTCCACCTTGCCAACCATGCGCACTTCGGCTTCGGCAAACTTGCGGACCACTTCCGTGGTTTCGATCTCCATCAGCTTGGCGGCGTAGGGGCTGACGCTGATTTCGCGTTCGCCGAGCTCGTCCCCACCGGATTCGAGCGGAATCAGCTCCATGTTGCAGATCGGACACAGGCCCGGTTCTGGGAGTTTGATTTGTGGGTCCATCGAGCAGGTCCAGAGGGTGGCTTCCGCTTTCTGTGAGGGGGTGGCGGGCCGAGGGGGCGAGGGGGTGAAGAAGAGGCCGCGCAGAAGGAAGCCAACGATGAGGGCGGCGAAGATGGGTAGCGTGATTTTAATTGCTTTCATTGGATTCTCCTGTGAGGAAATCGGTACCGGTCAGCGTGCTGAGTTCGGCGCGGGCGATGAGGTGGTCGGCGAGGGCGCGTTCATAGGCCAGTTCAAATTCGAGCAGCATCCGCTCCGCAGCGATCAGGTTAATGAATTCCATTTCGCCGGCCTCGTAGCTCTGTCGATTGACTTCGAGCGATTGACGGGCCTTTGGGATGAGGCTTTCCTTGTAGAGGTTGATCTTGCGGTCGGCGTCGCGCAGTTTGAAGAGGGCCTGCTGGATGTCCGCTTGCAGGGTCTTGGTCCGGTTATCAAGCATGAGCTGGGCGGCCGTGCGTTGGTGGGCCGCGCTCTCGATGCGTGCGCGGTTCTTGCCGAACCAGATGGGGAGATTGATGCCGACGGTGCCGATGACCGGATCCTTGCCGCTGTCGGCTACCGACGAGGAGGCGTTGCCGGTGTCGATGTAGTTTACACCGAGGGTAACGTCCGGCAGGCGCTGGCGCCGGGCCAGCTTTAACTGGCTGTTGCTTAGTTCAATCCTGGCCTCGAGTTCCATCAACTCCGGGCTGGTGTGATACAGGTTTTGCACGACCGCGTCCGCTTCAGTGCCGACGGCCTGGTAGGGCAGGGTGGTGGAAATCGGCCGGACGGCAGAGGGCGGTCGGTTGAGTAGGGCGTTCAGCTTGGCTTCAAGGGGGTGCAGCATGTCCTTGAGCGAGTTGATGCGGTCTTCCATCCGTCCGAGTTCCACCTGGGCCTGCATGGTCGGGGCGAGGGGTGCGCCCGCCTTGTAGCGTGTAGTTGCGACCTTCTCAAGATCCTGGATCAACCGGATGCGGTCCTGTGTAATAGCGATGTTGCGTTTAAGATAGTACAGTTCGGCATAGGCCTGGGCGATGGATTGTTGCAGCTTGAGCTTTTCGTTTTGATAGCGCTGCCCTGCTGCATTGGCCATGTCGAGGGCAACCGCCTTCATGGCGGAGAGCTTGCCGAAGGCCGGAAATTTCTGCATCAGGCCAAAGCTTTGTTTCTGCGGACCGACCTTGGTTTCGACCGACTCAAAATAGTAGCCGTAGGTGAAAAGGGGGTCCGGCAGGGCCTGCTGCACGGCAATATTCCGTTCGGCCGCCTGCCACTGGTTGAAGACGGCCCCGATCTGTGGATTGTTGGCCACACCGTAATCCAGCGCCGCCTGCAATGTCAGGTTTGAGCTGGATGGAGCTGCTGCCGAGGTGGGCGGGGAGGCCACACCAAGGCACAAAGTACACAAAGCCAGTGCCGATATGCAGGTATTCTTCATGAACTTCGTGCCTTCGTGTTTCATCTATTCGGCCTCTTTGGATTCTGCTTTCGCCGGGGCGTCTTCGAGCACGACGCCTGCCGCTTCCATTTCACCGATGTACTTTTCCGGGTTCGCTTTAATTGGGGCTATGCAACCGGGGCAGCAGACATAGATGCGTTTGCCGTTCACATCGACGTACTGTTTCGAATCGATCTTTTTTCCTTTCATGACGGGGCAGGTGGTCTGCTTCCCCGGTTGCATTTGGACTTCCTGCTTGGAGCAGGACGTGCCTGCGAGTGCGATAACCGCGCCCGCCAACGTGGCGGCCAGTAGCTTAGCTTTCATGGAATTCCCTTTCTATTTTGACATGCGTTTGATGACGTTCATGATTTCCTCAAGCTTCATGTCGATTGTGGCTTCGTTCTGTTCATGGAGCGCGGCGGCGACACAGTGCTTGAGGTGTTTTTCAAGAATGGTTTTGTTGACCGACTGGAGAGCGGCACGGGCGGCCTGGATCTGGGTGATGATATCGATGCAGTATTCCCCTTCCTCGATCATCCGCTTGACGCCCTTGATCTGCCCTTCGATACGAGCCAGCCGGGCCAGGTTCTCGGAATGGGTTGTGGTATGGCCTTTCATGGGAATCTCCAATTGATTGCCTTCATAGATACCCCTGTAGGGTATGACGTTCAAATATAATATGAGTAAAGCGATCGCGTAATATGTGAATAGCTTATGCATGTTAACCTTGGGGATCTGCGCGGGGGGAGGCGCGCACCTACGGGAAGACTTAAATGGTTTGTCTAGGCATGCCGGCGGCGCTAAGGTTTATGCGTTTTGATGAGCGTTGGCTTCATCCGGCAGCGTTAGCCGCCGAAACCTAGCATGCAAAACCCAGGTGTAGAATGAACATCGGATATAGATCCAAGGCAAAAATTTCCGTGACCATCGCGTTGACGGTCTGCGCCCTGTTGGCGGGAACCGTCCGGGCGGACGACGAGTATCGCGATTTCGAGGATGTGGAGGGGCGGGTCATCCGCGGCAAGGTGGTTGCGTTTGACGATGCAACCGAGACGGTTTCGTTTCAGCGGGAATCGGACGGCCAGGTGCTTCAGGTCAAGCTGACGGTCTTTGCCCATCCGGACCGGCAGTACATCCGGGATTGGACCTACATGAACGGTCTAATGAAAGACCTGAAAATATCGGCCAAGACCAAAAAAACGGAGAGCATCGACCAAAACGATGGAAGCCAATACCGCATTGTCTATAATCAATGGTTTGATGTCGTGGCCGAAAACATGACGGAGCATGATTTTGGCCAGATCAACATGGAATACTGCATTTTCTACCGGCAGGGGAGTCGCCAGAAAACCGGCATGGTCTATGACGAAGGGACCTGCTACGGCCAGTCATCCATTGAGTTGACGAACGATAAAAAGAAGGTTTCGTTCAAAACGAAGTCGATCAAGCTTTTTACCCAGCAAAGTCCCGATACCTACTTTGGCCGTCTCAACGACGCGAGCGGCGAGATTCGGGGGATCTGGATCAAAGCCAAGCTGTCTCTGCCATCGGGTGAGCGCTTCACCTATGAGTTTCGCTCCTCCCGCGACCCCAAATGGAAATGGACCACGAAATCCGTTCCTGTCGGTATGAATGCGGACGAAGGCACGTAGCGGGAACCACTGTCCAGGCCTTGACCGGTTTGTGCGGCTCAATGATACACCGCATTGGCCATTGACCTCGCGCGCAAGTGGGAGTAGATCGATTGTGGGAGCAAAATGAAGCTAGGGGCCACAACGAGAATAACCGCGATGCTTACCGCCTACCTATTATGCGGTGTGCCGGTCGTGCAGTCGAAGGACTTCCGCGACTACGAAACGGCCAGTGGACAGATGATTTCCGGGCGGGTGGTGAAGTTTGATGCCAAGACCGAAGAGGTCATGTTCCTGCGAGCCGAGGATCGTCAGCTTTTGCAGGCCAACCTGAGAGCGTTTTCCGAGAGTGAACGCACTTTCATACGCGATTGGTCGGTCGCCAATGAATTCCTGAACGGACTCAACATCTTCGGTAAGCTGTATTGGGAAAAGAACAAAGACCTGTCCGACCAGAAAAGACTCGTGCAGACCGTAGGGTATGAGGTTCTGTTCGAAAGCACCAAAGGCTATCCCTTTGGCGAAGTCGAGGTCGAGTATTGCATCTATTACAAACAGGGCAGGATCAATGGAAAGAAGATGTACCTTGACCACGGGGTGTGCCATGGCAACGGCATGGTCAAGCTCGAGACGGTCCAGCAGAAGGACATCCTGCAAACCCAAACCTTCACGCTCTATTTCTTGCGCGGATCGTATACCTTGTTTGGTTCGGCCAACAATGTCGAAGGCGCGGTGGAGGGCATCTGGGTGCGGGCCCAGGTGCTGCTGCCTTCCGGCCAGGCGTGCTACCGCGAATACCGCTCGGCGACCGATGAGGATTGGAAATGGAGCACCGAATCCGTTCCCGTCGGATTGAACCGGGCGGAATAGCCGTACACCGCGGCCAGCGCCTTCTTAGATCGGTTGGTTAGTTGCCCGCATTGAGCACGATTTCTCCGGGCTTGAGCCCCTCGGCCGATGCCCGTACGGTGATCGGACCGTTCCCTTCCGCACGGACAATCGCCAATGCCAGACCATTGAAGGCGGCACGGTCTTTGGACTGGAACACGGTGTGGTCGGTCGGGTCGCCATTGTCGGTGGCGACGATGGTTCCGGGGCCTTCCAGCTCGAACCGGATGTCGTTCTTGGCGACCGGAACCATGCGGCCGTCGGCATCCTGAACAGTCAGTGTAACGAAGGATAGATCGCGGCCATCGGCAGCGATGGTGGTTCGGTCGGCTTCCAGCTTGAGCTGTGCGGCTGGACCGGTGGACTGCACGGCATCTTCCGCCCATTTGCGTCCATCCTTGTAAGCGACGACGCTCACCACGCCCCGCTCGTAGACCACATCGTCCCAGCGCAGGCGATATTCACCGCTGTGCTTTTTCTTCTTCCCGAGGGACTTCCCGTTGAGGAACAGCTCGGCTTCGTCGCCGGAGGTGTAGACATGCACGGGTGTCACCTGCCCGACGCGGTCCGGCCAGTTCCAATGGGGCAGGATGTGGGCCATCGGCAACTCGGGCCGCCAGCGTGCCTGGTAAATGAAGAAGCGGTCCTTCTTGAAGCCCGCGAGGTCGACGATGCCGAAATAGGAACTGCGCGACGGCACCTTGATCTTGCCGATGGCTTCCAGCTCGGCCCGGGCCTTTTCCTTTTCCTCTTCCGTATGGAAGTTGCTGAGCACGGTCATGTCGCTGTTGAACGGCGTGGGCTCGCCAAGATAGTCGAAGCCGGTCCATACAAACTCGCCGGCCACATACGGGAATTCATCCTGCGCCTTGAACTCCCAGTCCGGCGGCTGGGCCCAGGGTGGTGCGTACAGGTCGTAGGAGCTCATCTGGAAGCCGATCTTCCCGCCATCCTTGTTGTCGTCGACCGGGAAGAGATATTCTCCGCGGGAACTGATGCAGGAGGCGGTTTCGGAGCCGTAGAGCGGCTGGTCGGGATTGTTCTTGTGGAACTTCTCGTAGAGCATCGGCTTGTAGTTGTAGCCGAAGATATCAATGGTTTTATTGTAGCCGTTATCGCCGGATTGCGGGCGGTCGTTTCCGGTGGTGACAGGGCGGGTCGGATCCTCATCGTGGGCGATGGCGGTGAGTCGCTCGGAGATATGAAAGCGCTTTGGATCGCCCTGCTCACCGATTTCGTTTCCGGTGCTCCAGGCAAAGATGCAGGGATGGTTGCGGTCGCGCCGGATCATGGCGCGCAGGTCGGCATCCGACCAATCCTTGAACAGCAGGCCATAGCCGTTCTTTTTCTTGGGATAGGTCCAAGTGTCGGTTAGTTCGTCCAGCACGAGCAGGCCCATGCGGTCGCACAGATCGAGGAATTCCGGGGCCGGCGGATTATGGGCGGTGCGGATGGCGTTGACGCCCATTTCCTTCATGATTTCGAGCTGGCGCTCCGATGCGCGCACGTTGTAGGCCGCGCCGAGTACGCCGAGGTCGTGGTGTAGGCAGACCCCTTGGAGTTCGACCTGCTTGCCGTTCAGGATAAAGCCTTTATCGGCATCGAATTCCATCGTGCGGATACCGAATGCCGTTTCAAGGCGCTCCACAATCTCACCATCCTGCTGGATCATGACGACCGCCACATAGCGCTTGGGCGATTCCACGTCCCACAGCTGCGGGCGGTTGATGCGGAAGTCTGCGGCATAGTCGGCGGATCCATCGGGTTGCAGCTTGATCATCTCCGGCTTGGAGGTGGCGACGGGCTGGTCCATAGCCCCTTCAAGGAAAACCTGGGTAGCGACGCGCACGTTGGCTGCCTTGGGGGACTGGTTGACGATGCTCGAGGCAAGGTGCACGTCGGCGCTGGAGCGGGATACCTTCGGGGTCGTGACGCAGGTGCTCCATTGGGCGACATGGACCGGCGCGGTCTTGATGAGCCAGACGTTGCGGTAGATGCCGCCGCCGGGATACCAGCGCGACGATTCCTCCGGATTGTCGATGCGGATCGCGAGGGTGTTGGGCTTGCCGAATTCCAGATAGGGCGTCAGGTCGAGCTGCCAGGTGGCGTAGCCGTAGGGCCAGCCGCCAACCCATTTCCCGTTGCACCACACGGCCGCATAGGACATGGCGCCGTCGATTTGAAGTACGATGCGCTTGGCCGAATCGGATGCCGGAAGGGCGAAGGTTTTTCGGTACCACGCCACACCGAACCACGGGAGTTTGGCGGTCTCTCCCGGTAGGTCCTGGTCGAACGGACCTTCAATGCCCCAGTCATGGGGCAGGTCGAGCATCCGCCAGTCGGAGTCATCGAAGTCTGGTTGGGTGACGGCTACGGTTTCTCCCGGGGCGGTGCCCTCGGGCCGCTCGGCGGGTGTTCCCTCCACGAAGGCATTGGCGGAAGGGAGCAACCAGGGTTTCAGTCGGTTGTAGGAGAGGTCTTCGTCGGTTCCGTCGGGGTCGTTCTTCTGGAAACGCCAACCATCGGTGATCAGGATTTTCTCTCGCACAGGGGTCATGGCCGCCTGTTCATCAGTAGGTTTTGCTTGCTGTGCGGTCACACCGGCCGCGGCCGCCAGGGCAAGTGCCAGTAGCGAGGCATGCAACAAGGGTGATTTGAGCCGTGATTCCGCTGTATTGCGTCCGTTGTCCAACTTCATGATTCCTCCTGTCCGGAACGTGATAACTAACGCTGGAAGGAAGCGGGATTCAATCTTATTGATATCTAAAACAGTAAAATTGCGGGGGTTATGGATTTGTATCGGCGGCACGGAACGGGTAGAAAAACCCGTTCTGTTTTTTAGGTTAAGGAATTTGGAGCAAGTAAATGAGAGTACTTTCGGGCATACAGCCTTCGGGCAAGCTGCATATCGGAAACTATTTCGGCATGATGAAGCCGGCCATTGAGCTGCAGGAGCAGGGTGACGCCTACCTGTTTATCGCCAACTACCATGCCATGACGACGGTGCAGGACGCCGCCGTGCTACGGCAAATGACGATCGACGTCGCGCTGGATTTCCTGGCCTGCGGGATCGATCCCAATAAGACCGCCTTCTACCGCCAAAGCGATGTTCCCGAAGTGCATGAACTGGCATGGATGCTCTCCGTGCTTTGCCCGATGGGACTGCTGGAGCGCTGCCATTCCTACAAGGACAAGACGGCGAAGGGTATTGCGGCCTCGCACGGACTGTTTGCCTATCCGGTGCTGATGGCGGCCGACATTCTGGCGGTCAATTCCAACGTGGTGCCGGTGGGGCGCGACCAGAAGCAGCATGTCGAAGTGACGCGCGACCTGGCGATCCGTTTCAACAACACGTTCGGCGAAGTCTTTACCATCCCCGAACCTTCGATCCGCGACCATGTGGCGGTGGTGCCGGGGATCGACGGGCAGAAGATGTCGAAGTCGTACGACAACACGATCGAGATTTTCAGCGAGGGCAAGCCGCTCAAGAAGCAGGTCATGAAGATCGTGACGGACAGCAAGCAACTGGAGGATGCGAAGGACCCGGACACCTGCAATGTGTTTGCGCTCTTCAAGCTGTTCGGCACCGAGGCGGAAATTGCCGATCTGGCGGAGCGCTACCGCGCTGGCGGCATGGGCTATGGTCACGCCAAGACGGAGCTGCTGGACAAGATCAACGAGCATTTCGGGCCGATGCGCGAACGCCGCGCCGAATTGGCCAACGATATGGATTATGTGGAAGATGTGCTGCAGCAGGGCGCGCAAATGGCCCGCAGCCTTGCGCGCGAAACGTTGCAAAAGGCCCGACAGGCCGTCGGCCTCGAATAAGGATCCCAACAAGACTATTTAGGACAAGACGATTTAATTTCTGGGTGTTGAAATCGTTTTGTTATCAATCGTCTTGTGGAAAATGAATTGAACGGATGTGAACAGCCAAATGGATTTGATTAAAGACGACTACAAGGTCTCGCTCGAGGTATTCGAGGGACCGTTGGATCTGCTTCTGTACCTGATCAAAAAGGACGAAGTGGATATCTACGACATTCCGATCGGCCGTATTACCGATCAGTACATGGAATACCTGCAACTGATGAAGGTGCTCGACCTGAACATTGCCGGCGACTTCATCGTAATGTCGGCTACGCTGATGCTGATCAAGAGCCGCATGCTGCTGCCGGTGGAGGAACGCAAGGATGAAGGCGACGAGGAAGAGGAGGATCCCCGCTGGGATCTGGTTCGCCAATTGGTGGAATACAAGAAGTTCAAGGATGCGGCCGACCATCTTGAAGAACTCGAAGTCCACATGGAAAACGTGTTTGGGCGCGAGAGCGAGCACGTTGAGCTGGGGGCTCCGCCGGACGTCGACCTGCGCGACGCGAGCATTTTCGACCTCATCTCCGCGCTGAACGAGGCGCTCGGCCGTGTCAAGGAAGAGGACCTTCAGGAAATCTTTGCGGAGGAACACACCGTTTCGCAAAAGGTGACCTACATTGTCGAAAACCTGAAGATTGCCAAGCGCCTGTGCATCACCGACCTTTTTACGGGAATGCAGTCGCGGCTGGAAATTGTCTGCACTTTCCTTGCGGTGCTGGAACTGATAAAACTCAACCGTATTGCCGCGGTGCAGGATGACCATTTCGGGGAAATCATGGTGGAGCCGCGCGAGCCGGACCCGGAGGTGGAGGAGGAAGAAGCCGACGAGCCGGAACCGGTCGAGGATGAATTGTTTTAGGACGGAGCACGAGGATGAGCGAAAGCACGGTAGATGTACTTCCTGAGCTGAAGCAGATTGTGGGCGCCCTGCTGTTCGCGGCCAAGGAGCCGTTGACGGTCAAGCGGATCCGCAAGGCAATGATCGAAACCGGCAATGGATTCGGCGGGCCCTACGAGCAATATGCGAAAGCCACCGACAAGCAGATCGAAGGGGCGATCGAAGAACTGCAGGACGAGCTGGACCATGCAAAACTGGGACTGAGCGTGGCGCTGGTGGGCGGGGCCTACCGGTTGCAGAACGATGCCGCCTGCGGGCCTTTTGTCCGCGCCCTGCTCGAAAAGAACCAGACCATGCGCCTGACCAAGCCGGCGCTGGAAACCCTGGCCATCGTGGCCTACCGCCAGCCCTGCCTGCGTTCTGAAATCGAGGAAGTGCGCGGCGTGTCCGTCGATGCCGTCCTTCGCAAGTTGATCGACATGCAGTTGGTGCGCGTGGTGCGCCGCAGCGAGCTGCCGGGCCGTCCCTGGCTGTTTGGCACGACCCAGAAATTCCTTGAGCACTTTGGCATCAACCAGATTGAAGACCTGCCGGGGAGCCAGGAGTTGAAGCGGGCGATGCCTGTAAACGAGAAGAAAAAGGGGACCGACACCTTCCCTGAAATGGAGGAGGAACTGTCGGTTGACAGCACAGGGGATGAAGATGCCGAGGCTTCGGTTGCGGCCTTGGACGAAGAACTGAAGAACGCTGCAGATTCCGCGGAGAATGAGGGGGAAAAATGAATCTCGACGACCTGAGGGAACAGATCGATTCGCTCGATTCCGAAATCGTGCGCCTGCTGAACGAACGCATCAACGTGGTGCTGAAGATTGGCGATGAGAAGAAAAAAGAGGGTGCGGAAATCTATGTTCCGGCGCGTGAACGACAGGTCTTTGAGAAAATCAAGAGCCTGAACGCCGGTCCGCTTCCGGAAGAGTCCGCCCACGCCATCTACCGTGAAATCATGTCCGCTGCGCTGGCGCTGGAAACCGAAATGAAGATTGCCTATCTCGGTCCGGAGGCCACCTTCACGCACCAGGCGGCGCGCGGCAAGTTCGGGGCCAGCGTCGAGTACATGCCCACCAGCACCATCGGCGAGGTGTTTGACCGGGTGCAAAACCGCACGGCCGATTATGGTGTCGTGCCGATCGAAAACTCCACCGAAGGTGCGGTAACGCATACCTTCGACCTGTTTGCCACGACGCCGCTCAAGATTTGTGCCGAAATCTATCTCCCCATCTCGCAGACCCTGCTGTCGAAATACCCGCGAGATGAAATCACGAAAATCTACAGTAAAGATGTTGCTTTTGGCCAGTGCCGCGGCTGGTTGCGGACCAATATGCCAAACGCTCAGCAGGTGGCGGTCGACAGCACGGCCCACGCCGTGCAACTGGCGCTGGAAAATCCTGGTACCGCCGCCATCGCCAGCTCCATGGCATCCGACATGTACGATATCGAAGTCCTCGCCACGAACATCCAGGATATCCAGGGCAACACCACCCGATTCCTGGTCATTGGCCAGAAGTTCGGCCCGTCCACGGGCAACGACAAAACGTCGATCGTCTTCGGTGTGAAGCACAAGGTCGGTGCGCTCTACGACGCGCTCTCCGTCTTCAAGGCCGACAATATCAACATGACCAAGATCGAATCGCGCCCCAGCAAGAACAAGGCGTGGGAATACTATTTCTTCGTCGACATCGACGGCCACGCCAGCGACGAAAAGGTGGCCCGCGCGCTCGAGGACCTGCAGGAGCACTGCACCCTCATGACCATTCTCGGCTCCTATCCCAAGGCCGAGCTGTAATCCAGGCAACGTTCCTTGGCATGACGACCGCTCTTCATCCCGGCGAAATGGACCTGCTGCGGGAAGTGGTGTCGTTGCCGACCGCACCTTTCCATGAGCAACGGGTGCTGATGTATGTCCGGGCTTGGGCGGAGTCGAACGGAATCAATTGCACGCAGGATCCGGATGGAAACATTCTGCTGTGCTATCCGGGCAAGGGCCGACGGCCAAAAAAACCGTGGGTGTTGCAGGCCCATATGGACCATCCTGGATTCTCGTTCATCAAGCGGCGCGGCCGCATTGCCCAAGCCTGGTTCCGAGGCGGTGTACTCAAGGGCTATTTCGCGGGCTCCCGCATGTGTTTCCATCCCGAAGGCCATGACGTGGTTCGCGGAACCGTACGCTCCGTCCGGCGCGACAAGGAAACCGGGTTTCTGCGTTGCCGGATTGAACTGGATCAGAACGCCGACCTCGAGGAGGGCACGCTTGGGATGTGGGACCTTCCGTGCTGGCGCAAGCGCGGCGACATGCTGTCGCTTCGGGTTGCCGACGATTTGTGCGGCGCGGCGAGCATACTGTTGACGCTGGCGCG
This sequence comes from Pontiella sp., assembly GCA_050306215.1. GTDB lineage: Bacteria > Verrucomicrobiota > Kiritimatiellia > Kiritimatiellales > Pontiellaceae > Pontiella. The sequence goes on along the minus strand of JBNLGU010000088.1, from coordinate 474 downwards.
TTTAAAGCGCGCGGGTTCCGGACGAACAACGTATGGGCTGTTGACCCGTGCTGAAGAAGTCGGTTTTGTCGGGGCTATTTCCGCGGCCAAGCATGGGCTGGTTGATCCGGCCTGGCCGGTGTTGGGCATCGAAATGTCCAAGGAGCAACCCAATGCCAGGCTGGGTGGCGGGGCTGTAATTCGCGTTGGCGACGCACTGACGGTCTTTGACCCGGCTCTGACCGCGCTCATGCGGCAGACCGCCCGTGACTTGGAAAAGAATAAGCGGACATCGCACCTGAAGTATGTCTCTTCGCTCATGCCCGGCGGCAGTACCGAATCCACGGGACTGGCCCAAATGGGGTATCAAACGTGTGCCGTCTGCCTGCCGCTCGGAAACTACCACAACATGGGTGGAAACTCGATCGCGCCCGAAAAAATCAATCTGCGGGATTTCGAAGCCCTTCTGGCATTGCTGGCCGAAGTGGCGCAGCG
>JBNLGU010000087.1:0-11893 GCA_050306215.1 Pontiella sp. | reverse complement strand
TTTTATCACGGCAATACCTACGCCGGCCACCCGATCGGCTGCGCTGCCGCCCTCGCCGCCCTCGACATCTACGAGGCCGAAGATACGGTTAAACGCGCCGCCGAAATGGCCAAAAAGATGAAGCAATGGATGTTGCCGATGACGGAGCTGGACTGCGTCAAGGAATTGCGGTTCCTCGGCATGATCGGCGTGGTTGAACTCAAGCCCGAAACCAAGCCGCAGATCGCAAAGATCAAACAGTCGCTCAAGGAACAGGGTTATCTGTTCCGGCCGCTTGGAACCATGTTCTATCTGATGCCACCGCTGGTCATCTCCGACGACGAACTGCGTGCCGCCGTCTATGCCCTCCAGCAAACCATCGAGGAGTTTTGTTGATGAAAGTCGGACGGATCAGCTTGATCGGTCTGATTCTGCCGATGGCAGTCTTTGCGCAGAATCCGGAATTTCTGGTCAATCCGCAGGGGCTGGCCCAGCAGGATCTTTCAATCCGCGGAAGTAGCTATTCCGGCACAGGAATCTCGTTGAATGGACTGAACCTGAAGGTCCCCTACTCCGCTCATTTCAACGCCGAGCTTCCCATCCCCGACTACCTGCTGGCCGATCCAATCGCCCGCCATGGACAGGACAATGCATCCGGCTTTCTGATTGGAACAGAGAACGATCAATTCGTACCGCAGGCGGCTCGCCTGCAAACCACCATCGGAATCGGCTCCCGGGAGAACTATACAGCGGGCGTATCGGCGTTCGAAGACGGTATCGGCGGTTTTGTCGAAGGCGAGAAAGCGTTGCGGATCGACCACAACGCCAACGACCTCAACCGCTATTCGGGCGGAGTCTACGCCCAGCAGTTCGTCAACGATTGGCAACTGGATCTACTGGCAGGTTACCAGCAGAAGGATTTCGGTGCGCAGGGCTATTACGGCGTTCCCTCCAACATTTACGCGGAAGACCACACCCGCGATGCGCTGGTTTTTCTTGGTGCGATGCACGGCGATCTCGATGGTTCATTTCTCCGTGCCGGAACCGCATTCCGCGCGTTCGACGACGAGTACCGGATTCCCAGTGCAACATTCGGCAGCGATGTCCATTCGTATCTGGGTTCGGCCTTCGTCGAAGGCCGAACACTCGAAATCCAGGACATTGCGCTGAACCTGCGTAGCGATTTGGAACACGAGCGGATCAGCGGCGATTTGGGAGACCATCAGCGCACACGCGGCTCGATCCTGATCTTCCCGGAAATGCGGCTCGAACGTTTCACGATCAAGGCCGGACTGAACGGCGTGTTCCAGACGGCGGAATCAGCCGAATGGCTACCGCAGGCGGGCATCGATTTTTTCGCCACCGACAATACCAAACTCTATGCCTCGTACTCGGAAAACGTCCAGCAACCGGACTACCAGGTCCTCTACTACACCGCCCCCTACCACATCAACAACATCGCATTGGATCTGCAGCACTCGCAAAACCATGAGCTGGGACTGCACCAGTTTGTGTCCGCCAAACTCGATTGGCGGGTTGCGGTGTTCCACCGGCGGCTGGAAAACGCTTCGGACTGGGTAAAGGCGACCGTCGCCGACACGGCGTGGACAGCGACCGATCTGGGATCGATGGATGTGTCGGGTATCGACGCAGCCGTGAACTATGTGGCTTCGGATGACTTGCAACTCCAACTCTATTACCAGGGGATCACCAAGGACGACTACCCGTTTTATTCCGGCCTCTACGAACTCGACTATCCCGAGCAACTGCTCGCCCTCTCCGGCCATTGGCGGATCTCCCCGGAGTTGCAGGTGTTCGGAACCCAGACCCTGCGCTACCAGACCGACAACAAAGCACGTGCCGGCAACGACTTGGGGAGCGCGGCATCCCTGGGCTTGCATTACGACCCCCGCTTCGCCAACAATGTGCGCCTTTCGTTCCTGGTGGAAAACCTGTGGGGCTCCGACTTCCAAGCCATACCCGGCCTGAAGCCGCGCCCCCTCTCCGTTTCCACCGGAATCACCGTGACGTGGTAAAAGACATTCCTCGCAGAGATCGCGGAGAAGTGAATTTCATAAACTCTGCGCCCTCAGCGTCTCTGCGAGGGCCAAATAAATTTGATGGAAGAGGTTTTGAGATGGGATTTGAAAAGGGATCGTTGAGTTTCCGCATGTTTTTTGTATCGCGTGATTTGGGTGCGGATGACGTCGAGAAATTTGCCGCCGCTGCGCTGCCGCCACTGAACACGCTGGTTGAAGAGGAAGTCCATGGCTGGGTGGCCGGACGCCACCTGCTGGACCGGAACATTACCGAGGAAAATGCCTTTCTGGGGGGCTATATGCGCCTGACTCTGACCCAAGCGAAGAAGACGGTTCCGACTTCGCTGCTGGCGGCCGAATGCGCCGTCGAAGAAATGGCCGTTATGGAGGCCGAAGACAAGCAATACCTGAACCAGCAAATGCGCTCGGAAATCAAGAAACAGGTCAAAGAACGGCTCCTGCCCGACATGCCGCCGCAACTCAAGGGCATCGACTTTGTCTTCGACGAACGTTCGCACTTCATCTACGCCTCCGCCACGTCTGAAAAGCAACTGGATGCCTTCGTTCTGAGTCTGATGCAAACCACGGGATGCTCCGCACAGGCCGCCGACCCGGAAACCATCGCCGCCAAGACCGAAAGCATCAATGTCGAAGGCTGGGCCCCAGCCAGCTTTTCCGGCGAGCTGGAAGACGGAATGGTGGACGGCACCGCCGGACGCGAATTCCTGATGTGGCTGTGGTACTGCTCCGAAAAGCGCGGCGGTCTGGCCCAGATTCCGGATGTCGGCGAAATCGCCTTCATGGTGGAAGGGCCGTTGACGTTTGTCATGGAGGGCAAGGGCGCGCACGAGATTACGTTGCGCAAGGGCGAACCGATGCTCAGCGCCGAAGCCCGCACCGCCCTGCTCAGCGGCAAGAAGCTCAAGAAGGCCAAGGTGCAGTTTGTTCGTGGCGAGGAAGCCTGGGCCTTCACCTTCGATGCCGACGAATTCGTCTTCCGCAGCCTTAAGCTGCCGCAGACCGAGAGCTTCGACCGCGTCAGCAAATTCCAGGAACGCATGGTTTTACTGGAAGTCTTCCGCCAGAGCTTCTTCCATCTGTTCCGTGAATTCGCAAAGGAGCGCGATGATTCGGCGGCATGGAAGAAGACCAAGGAAGCCATGCGCCAATGGGTCGCCGAGCGACCGGTGTCCGCATAAACGAATCGTGACCCGGACGGTTTAGCCTCGGCTCAGCTCTTTTTTCAAAAGGCGTACGAATTTTTCGGCGGGTTTGTGCTCGGCACCCATCATGCAGGCCTGGATCCAGTTGCGTTCAAGGAGGTAGTTGCTCCGGTAACTGACGAGTATGCCATGCCGCTTCAATGCATCCCCGATCGTTTCGGAAGAAAGGACCGGCGGCAACACAATGGTAACGACAGCTGGCATGGCACAGGAATCCGGCGCCAGGATGGGCACATCGATCTCTGCCAATTTGCGGCGGATCGACACTGACCAACCACGCACATCCTCAAAACGCCTATCCCAATCATGCGACTTCAAGGCGGCCAGCAAGGCATAGACGAGATTGGACTGCACAGTGTACGGGATGCCCTGGTTGGCTTGATAGATTCCCAAATCCAGGATGCACGGAAGATCGTCGGGAGCCGGAACCAAGTCGTGGTTATGGAATACCATGCAAAGTCCCGATATGGAAGCCAGCCCCTTTCCGCTGGTTCCGGATGCGAGATACACGCCGTTGAGATCCACCGGAACGGTGCCGATGGAACTGATGCAGTCCATGCAGAGCTTGATACCATGCTCGGCGCAAACCGCCTTGTACATTTCCAGGTCGTTCAGCACTCCCGTGGAGGTTTCGCAATGGGCGCCCCATATCCACCCAATATCCGGATGCTCTTTCAGCATCTGCTCAATCTGCCGACGCGCGAACGCTTGCCCTTCGGGAATCTCCAAGATGTGAAAGAATAGCTTGGCCCCATTCGCATTGCGGGCCAAGCGGCGGCCGAACTCCCCGCTCACCAGAACCAGCCCCGTTTTGCATAGTAACGAGAGTTGGCCTGCAATAGCGTCGTTCGCGAGCGTTCCGGGCCCCATCATGATCTCAACCTGATTCGTATTCACCAAACCACAAAGGAGTTCGCGCGCAGCCTGAAAATCCCGAACGAAGCTTTCGCCACGATGCGAGCACGGTTTGCTGTTGTAGACCTCGCCAACCTGTTTCGCCAAATCAACGGGCCCGGGAAGAAAGTTAAACAACATCGTGTCGTCGTTGGATAGGTCGGGGGGGGCCTTCGCGAACGAACGGGAGCGGTTTTTTAGATCACGGTAGGCTTCGAGGGTCAGGTACATGGGCTGGTACTGGGCATCATCAGTCCCTACCAGCGGTCCGAGTGGGGTGAATCCCAAGTACTTGTATAGCTTGATCTGCCGGACTGTCCCCGAGATGACCGCGAGGTCGTGTCCGCAGTCAATCGCATGCTGAACCAGTTGGGCGATGAGCCCCTGGGTGATGCGGGTATAGCGGTAGGCCTCCTCAACGGCCAGCAACCGGATTTCGCATAACGAACGGTCGGCGGGCAGGTAGGAATCGAGGTTCTTCAGCTTCGCATCGAGGGAAAAGGGCCGCTGGTCGCGAAAGGCAATCATGCCAGCGAGCGTCTTTTGTTCCTCGTGAACGCAGACGATATAGGTATTTTCCTCGTGGAACTTATCCGCCAGCATCTTCTCGGCATTAGGCGCATGCTGGGGAATCTCCTCAACGAAGGTTTTATAATTCAACGCGTGAACCGCATCGATTTCCCACGGATGCTCCGCGATTTTAAAGACAAATCCATCGAGCGCCCCCATATCTAGACCTCCTTAACGGGTAGTTCGGGTGCAAATATTTTGCGGATGCGCTCCCGGTGAGCAAAGAGAATGATGATGGAACACGCAGCCAACGAAACGACCGTGCATGCAGGGAAGCGAAGCAGAATGGCTACGAAAGGAAGCAACAGAAAGGCCGCCAATCCGCTCAGGATAAAGCCTCGCCGGAAGATCATCAGCACTCCAGTGAGGCCCAATAGCAACAATGCGATCCAAGGATCATAGGCTAGATAGGCTCCTATCGCGGTAGCAATGCCCCGCCCCCCTCGGAAATTGAGAAACAACGGCCAGATATGTCCGGAAATAACGGCGAAGAGCACCAGCGCTAGCGCTGTCGGCGATATATGGAAATAGCGGGCCAGCTCAATGGCGGCAACGCCTTTCAGGGAATCCCCCAGCAGGGTAAGGACAAAACCGGGCCAACCCAGCATGCGTCCAACATTGCGCGCCCCAACTCCCCCACTTCCGTGTTCGCGCACATCGACCTTGCACTTCAGGCGCACCAGATAGTAACCGAAACAGATACCCCCCAATAGATATCCGATCACGATAGAGATAACATCCTTGCCGATCATGACATCCCCCTTGTGTACGTCACACATAACGAGAGATTAACAAAAATCGAATATGATTCAATCGACAACCATGACTTCTTTAGAATCAGGAAAGATTATAACGGCCGACACCCCCTTCATTACAAATAAGCCGAACACTTTGGGGATAAGGGAAAGAACTCGGACTTCCATGCACCAATGACGCACTATTGGCCTGCATTGGTACAAATCAACCCTTGCTAGGTCAGCAGTTCAGAGACTTTCGGTTGATTTGTCGCTGCAGCGCGAAGAATCTCCAAAACCAAGGTGGCAAGCTGATCCGCACGTGCATCGCTGATCAGAGGCGAGGCGTATTGAAAATTAAGCGTCAGTTTCTCGCGGAAGGTGACTGCCGAGCAAAGAAAACCCGTACCGGCTATGGCATTAACGGCGGCAGCAAAATGAATGGATCGGGGAAACAAAGTCTTATCGAATTCTTCGATGTCCACTTGCCCAATATTGGTCACGCCAACAGCGGCAGCGATCATGTCTTCAACCCGGCTGGCAAGCTTATCAGGAGGCAGCGTTTCCAGTACCGCACTACTTTGCAATGCCAACGACATAAGTGGCTCGCCTGCCCCTATTTTTTTATGAATCGCCGTAGCAATTTGATTCGCCAAACACCAAAACGAAGTATCAGGTTGTACACGGTCTCCGACGACAACGGTCGACACGAAGAATCCTATATCCTCTGTAGAGGATTCGGGCCCATACTTACGCATATCCACAGGAGACATGCATGCGATTTTCTTGATTGCACGAGTCCATTTACCCCTTCTGGATTGCACATCGGAATATGCCGCAATCACCATAGCTGCACACAGTGCTCCGTGAACCGTTGTTCCGAACTCCTTCGATGCCCTCCTGACCAATGCCGTTGTTTCGGCCGTTAATACTTTGTGAATGACGCGGGTTTTCCGGGCGGAAGGAGCTACATGAGCATCCGGGGCCAATTTCTTGGGCGGGTTTATCAGCGCTCCCAAGAGTTGCCCCGCACCAAACCCAAGCATACGCAAACGGAAACCGAACGTTGTCTTATCCAGACCGATAGATCGGACGATCGAAAATGTCTTCGATACATGGTTGTCGGTCTGAGCTACCAACCGTTCCCCACTACTCATTAGTTTAAGAATATCACGAACCAGAAGAATACCGGAGGTGGCATCGCCAATGGCATGATGTAAAGTGATCAGAAGTTCAGATGAATTCCTCCCCTGCACCAACGTGGTTCTGGACAACGGTTCACGTTCGCAATTAAAGGGCTGATTTAGTTCGTACTCGAGTTCACTACACCATGTGTCGTCTGTCTTTCGCTCAACAACACGCAATGAAGTGGGTAGTAAAGGATCAAACAGCATTAGTGGCGCTGACTCATCATCATATCCGATGCGGGCGCCCAGCCGAGGATTGCGAACAGTTTCAATTTCCAAGGCGTTACGGAGCGAATCGGGATCAAGCGGTGCGTCCAGCTCAACCACCATGGTAAAATTCATTGACCCTGCTCGATCAAGCTTCCACAAAACCTGCTCCACAGGGTCTAGATGGCGACTATGGTTCATGCCGGAAGGTTCCTATTTCTACATGACTAATACAGGTGTTCCATGACCGGAACGCGGTGAAACTCGACACATTGACAATCAAGACATCAGCATAAGATAACTCACAGAATGTTGTAGCGACCGGGCGCGATGATGTTGTTTGGATCGAGGGCCTGCTTGAGGCGACGAATGGTCTGCCAAAAGGGGTCGTCTTCGCGAACCACATGGTGCATGGAGTTGATGCCGACTCGGTACGGGGGGAATCCCTGCTCCATATACCGGGCCTCCATTTCCTGAATACAGGCTTGGGCGGCCTCTATTTTCGCCTTGTCCCTCCGGTCAAAAGCCAAGCTGACCACACCCTCCATAGCTTTGGTATCCATCAGATTCACCGTGATCGCCGCCTCGAAACCATGCTTCGCAAAGGTATCGCAGGTATCGCGCACCACCGCAAGAACCGTTGCCCCATCGGCCGGAATTATCGGCAGACAAAACAACAAGCCACTGTTGGAGCGATCGGGATCCAGTTCATTCAGCCGATCGAAATCGCCAGCGGCCCAATAGACGGCCTTGAGCGATTTGTTCGTGGCTTTTCCGGCGGTAAAACCATAAACCGGCTCAACAGCCTTGAGCATCATAAGTTGCTCCCTGACAGCGGGAATGAACGACATTTTGGCAGCCAGCCCCTTGGCCTTGGCAATCAGCGTATCGTTCAGGAACATGGTTTTTGCGAAGCTCGAGACCGAGCGCCGTATTTCCTTTTTAGCCAGTTTCAACTGTTCGTTGGTACCCAGTATGCCGATGGCTGCACTCCAAGGCCCAAATCCGCCTTTTTCAAGCATCTGCACGGCTTTGTTGCGGGTTGCTTCACCCTTCGGTTCCCCGGACTGCAGCAGTTGCTCATACAATAGAGGTGCAAGCGTAATATACGAACGTTCACAGTTACCGACGTGCGCAACCGTGGTAATTATCCCTCGCGAGCGCAGGGAAACCAGGGTGTTGATAAGCAGGGGTAGCTTGTTTTCGTCATCGATCTTGATGATGGCGGACATGTGATCATCCGGACGGGCCATAAGATCGATGCAGGCCGACGTTACGATGCCGAAGTTTCCTTGCGGAAAAAGCCCGTCCAACGAAGGCCCGACGCCGTGGTGATACAGGTTTTTGGTCTCCGCGTTCGCATAATGGCCGAAGCCGGTCCGTATGGTTTCGCCATTTCCCAGCACAATTTGCATGTTGGATATTCCATGCGCCCGGGAATCAAAGTAACCCACGCCGCGATCCATGGCGTTGCCAATCAAGCTGGTATCGGATGTGGATCCCGTTACATTCAGCATGAGCGGTAGGCGGTTATCTTCGATGTAGTCCAGCAGTTGCCCTTGCGTAACGCCCGGCTCAACCACAGCATAATGAAACTTAGCATTGACTTCGATGATCCGGTTCATTTTCGAAAGATCAACAATGGCAGCTCCATCCCGGACAGGCAGGCGCGAACCCATGCCCCACTGCTTACCGCAACTGATCGGATACAAGGCGACCTTATGCTCGTTGGCGATAGCTACGATTTCCTGTACCTGTTCCACCGAAACCGGTCGAAGAACCGCCACGACGGAACGGGTCGAGGCACAGACGCTGCGCGAGTAGGACTCGAGCCGATCCGGCTGGTCGGTCACCGCATCTGGTCCGATGGCCTCTTTCCAGGCGGCAATGGCTGCAGATTCGGAGCTGGATGCGGTCATGGATTGCCAATCAGGCTTGAATCATGGACTCCGGACGGGAGAAATAACCGAGCGCAGTATGCGCCTGCGGAACCCGTACGGTCACGGTGGTTCCTTGGCCTACACGGCTTTCGAACTCCAGCGAACCCCGGTGCTCTTCGAGGACTTTCTTGGTGATGAACAAGCCCAGTCCGGCCCCCTTTTCAATAGTGGCGGTATTGTCGAACGGTTCGAAGATCCAACGCAGCGTCTGCGTTTCGACGCCGCATCCATTGTCCTTCACTTTGATAATAATATCGGTGTGATTCATGGAAAACAGGACGGTTATGCCCGGGGTTTGCGCATGCACGACAGCGGTTACGGCGTTGTCGACCAGATTCTGGAAGGCCCGCTTGACCTGCAAGCGCTCACCCAGCATTTCATACTGCTCTTCAACCCCTTCCACTTGGAGGGAGAAGGAGATGTCGGAATGGGCGGCGGCATCGCGGAAGCAATCATTCAACAACTTGGGCAGATTGAGTCGTTGCAATTGCGAAAAATCGAAGCGACCGAGCGAGCGCCAGGATTCCACCAGTTCAGCGCAACGCTCAACATTGCGTTCGATCTGGTCGAGGTATTCGTTCATTTCTCCCGATGTGGATTCCTGCTTTTCCTTCAGCTCATAGTTCAATAGATCGAGATATCCCCGAATAATGGTCAGCGGATTCCGCAGGTCATGCACCAGTTCGGACGAGGCTGCGCCCAAGGAAGTCAGCTTGTTGGTCTTGCCCACTTCCCGGCTGAGCGACTGGGTCATTTTCTGCAGTTCTTCCTGGGCTTGGCGCTTGCGGGAAAAGAGCCGGCTCCTGCTTACATACTTCTTAACAACGGCCTGAATCTCGTTGGCATCGAAGGGTTTCTGCAAATAGTCATTGGCGCCGAAGCGAATCGCCTGTTGTGCGGTTTCCAGGTCGCCATATCCCGTGAGCATGACTATCGAGACATTGGGATCTATCTCCCGGATCTCCTGCAATCCTTCGATACCGCTCTTTTCCGGCATGCGGATATCCATGATGACCAGGTCCGGTTGCTTGTCGCGCAGGAGTTCGACACCTCCATCCACCCGGTCAGCGAGGAAGATTTCGTAGTCGTACTTGAGCACCATGCGCAGGCTCTCACGAGGCCCTCGTTCATCATCGATTACTAAAACCCTGCCTTGCAACTGCTTCGATTCCACGGTTCCCGCCTCCGTTAAAATGAGTAGGAATATGTCATACCAATGAGGTTGGAATCAATATCATATGCACCCGTTGCTGTATTGTCCCGATCATCGTAAATACTGAAGGTATAAGCCAAATCTACGGTATGGCCGCCCCTAGTGTAGCCGGCGCCAACACTGATGGCGTGGCGGTCGGCATCCGGCAGGAGATGGGTGATGGTGGAATCAGGTACTGGCGTCTCAATAAAGGCATATCCGGCCCGCAATACCCAGTTGTCACCCAGTTGCCAGTCTCCCCCTACGCCAATGGTGAAGGTATCGTCCCAGTTGTTATCAAAGGTGGATGGTGGTTGTCCTTCGATTTCCAACGTCTGCTGTTCGTTGTTCGACCATTGCAACCACTCGACCATTGTTTCCACCCGAATGTCCCCTGTCAGTTGGATCCCATAACCCAGTGTATAAATGTTCGGGAACTTCATAGTTGTGTCAAAATCGGCATCAGGAAAACCACTCACCTTGAAATCGCCGGAATAGTCGACCTTGACGGCACTGCGATACGTGGCAGCAACGTGTTGCGACTCGTTTATATCCCATGTAATGCCCAGATTTCCGCCAAATCCGGCCCCATAGGCCTCTGCTTCCGAATCGAAATATATCTGCCCAGGGCCGGGGACCACCAAGCCATTTACCGCCGTCAAGTTCAGCTTCGACAGATAGATATCCGCACCAAGACCAACGCTGATGGTGTCGGACACCTTGAAAGCAACCGTCGGATTCAAGTCGATCAATGTCATCTGGGCTTCGTATGGCACCGTGTTTGTCGGCGTGGCGGCAGGTATAAAATCCGATCTATTCCAAGATATCCCTTGCCCATAGGGCGTTTCAATCCCCAGCCCCCAAACGATCCCCGAGTCGCCTATCGGTTGCGAGAAATAAATGTTGGGGAGCACATTCCAGTCACCGTCGGATTCAAGACTAACCCCAGGCGCAGGCGAATATTTGTTTTCCGTTCGGGCAAGGGTCAACGAAGCCACGAAGGATGTATTGGTCTGCGTCGCCAGATTGGCTGGATTAAGAGAAATAGCGGACGCATCGTCTACAAATACACTGTTTACACCCGATTTCCCTATACTCTCCGCCGTCGGCGGGGGGTTCCGGTAGCCATCGGCCAAGACATTACCGACCAGGAAGAGCGACAACCCCACCATGGCGGCGCCGTTAACCCTATACATATGATGCATGTTTTTCATTAGTGACCCCTTTGTTGATGTGCTCGGTTTAAATGTGCCTGTTTTTAGCAGTAGGCGTGCCATTTGTCACCCCGTAATTTGTCCATAGGTTGTGTAATAATTCTTGATATATACAATATATTGATATTTACTGCAGAGCAAAATGGTACAGGGCGCTCGCCGGGAAGCGCTTATATACAGCTCAACACCCCAAGAGATGATGGTGCGAACCTGTACACGCTAACCTAGGGGGACAAGCACGTGATCGGAAGAAACAGGGTGGTAATTACCGGAATAGGCGTGCTGGCCGCCAATGGCATAGGCAAGGACGCATTCTGGAACTCCCTCCTCGCCGGCGAATCCGGTATTGGGCCGATTACGCGTTGTAATGTCGACAACCTTCCGAGTAAGGTAGCCGGTGAAGTTAAAAATCTTGACGTCAACAAATATACTCCTCATCAGATTAAGGCAAAACGGCTATCTAGAAACACTCAACTTGCCGTGTCTGCATCCCTAATGGCTCTTAAAGATGCCTCCATTGAGGCAACGAATATCCAGTTAGAGGCACCACTTTCTTTATCGCTCGGCATCAGCATGGCCGGATTCGATTTGATCGAAACCGAAATCCGCAGAATTGCTGCGAAAGGCAATCAGTTTATGCTACCTACTGTTGTAGGGTGCATTCATATTGCATCCGCGAGCACGATCGCAGATTTACTGGGCATGCCTTGCACT
>JBNLGU010000086.1:0-11906 GCA_050306215.1 Pontiella sp. | reverse complement strand
TTACGGCCGGCTGGGCCCGGGATTCATCGAACCTTTCAGGTGGTGGTGTGCTGGCGGATGGAGCGGAGGCAGTATCGGAAAATTGTACGTTCAGCAGAAACCGGGCCGGTTATGATGGAGGCGGAATTCTTTTCAAAAACGGGAGCGGCCCGCTGATGCTGACCAACTGTGTGCTGGCGGCGAACCGGGCTGTACGAGGCGGAGCGGCCAGTGTCAACATGTCCTCTGCCACGTATGAAAAGTGCCAGGTCTTCGGTAATTTTGGAGATCGCAGTGCCGGTCTTTTCAGCGAAAATGGTCAAATTACTGTTCAAAACTGCGCGATCACGGGAAATCTCGCCTATGACGGGACGGCTCTGTTTCATCAGGGAGGTAGCCATACGCTGACGGCAGTGAATACGCTGATCTCGGGAAACCGGGCAATCGCAAGCTCGTCGATCTGGATGAACAGTGGAACCGCCAGCTTTATCAACTGTACGGTCTCCGGAAATCAGGCCGGCCAGGGGGCCGGGGGATTGATGAACCTTGGAAGCAATACCTCAACGGTCTACAACTGCATCTTTTATCACAACTCGGTTGGAGGACTGACCGACGTTCCGGCAAGCAGCGTTTCGAATGAAGTCGGTGCCGCCTCGCTGATTGCCTACAGCCTGATCGAAAACTCAGGCGGCAGCACCAACTGGAACACTGCGGTGGGGATCGATTCGGGAAATAACCTCGATGGAGATCCGCTGTTTGCGGACGGTCTGGCTCCTGCATCGGCTCCGTCAACGGAAGGGGATTTCCAATTGACGGCGCAAAGCATAGCACTGGATGCGGGAACCAACGGTGTAAACACGTTACTTCTGGATTTAAACAGAAAGGCACGGTTTTACGGACTTCAGATTGATTTGGGAGCCTATGAATTTGATCCCGGGTTTGACCTTGCTGTCGGAGCGGTCGCCAGCCCGACGGAACTTAAACTGAATGCCTATATCTACTACACGATAAACGTCAGCAACCTGTCGGATATGGCGATTGGCGAGGTGGTCGTGACGAACACCTTTTCGGTGGAGATTGAACGACTTGTTTTCAGTTCCCCGGTTGAGGGTGACTTCACCAACTCGCAGGTGGTGGTTAGAATTCCTGCACTTCCCATACAAAGCGTTGAACAGGTGCTGTTTGGCGTAGAGGTGGCGTCGAATGTGGTGGATTCCATCACCAATACAGTGACGCTGGTCAACCCCGGCGTGAATGATCCTGACCCTTCGAACAATCAACAGATTGTCGTGACCACCCTGGCCGACACCGACCTGGATGGGGATTTCGATTTTGTGGATCCGGACGATGATAACGATGGCGTCAGCGATGCGGATGAGCAAACCGCCGGCACCGATCAGTTTGATGCCGCTTCCTTCTTTTCCGTGGCACTGGAAAACCCGTTTTCGGGAATCTATGAGATTCGTTTTGCCTCGGTGTTTGACCGGGTGTATCAGCTTCAAAGCACCACCAGCCTGACCAATTCCTTTTGGCAGGATGAGGGGCCGATGATTTTCGGCGACAACGTCGAACATACCGTACCTGTTTCCTATGCCGATCTCTCCCGCTTCTACCGGGTACAGGTGACCTCTGTGGTTCCGGGTCCCTAGTCATTCTATAGAAAGAAAGGGGTCACTTTAGCCCGTGATTTGTCGCATTTTGAGGCTCAGGGTGACCCTGTCCAAATCAGCGCCATTCGCGTAATCCGCGGTTAAAACAAGCTTAACGTAGTGCCGTTTCCATTAGAGGGTGGCCGGCTTGTCTGCCGAAGCCTTGGCGAAGGAGGGATGTCGGGGAGGGGGACGTTCTCTTCATAAAGTGCTCTGAAAAGAAAGAATATGTTCTGTTTTTTTCGTCGAAAGTCGAGAGGGTCAGTCCGATATTTTAATACTCCCATTTAGGGTGCTGAAACAGAAAGTGGGGAAGGGGAGAGGGGCGATCCCATGACCGTCCGAGCCGACCGCAGGGAGACGGGCTTTGCTAAGGCAAAGCAATGAGCGCAGCGAGTGGCAACACAGAGCCGGATAAACACGATCATCCGCCACCGCCAAAGCTAGGGCGGACAAGTGAATCGCGGAAACGGATGTTTTCTTTGGGATCTTGAACTACTCCCTTCGGTCGTTACCGCCTAGCAGCAGATCATGGGAAATCGTTGTTTGTTATTGAGGCGGACCTTCGTGGCTGAACATTCGCAATCAATGACCTGTTCTGCATCGGAAAAGAAAAACGCCACCCATAAAACAGGGATGGCGTTTTGTATCCAGACGGATATAGAGACTTACTTCATGCGATTCATGCGAAACGGTGCCGTTTCATGAGGCATGTCATTTTCATCTTCGTCCAAGGGGGTAAACTCGATGACATCCTTGTCCACGAAGGTCACGTAGCCCGCTGCCTCACCGAACTCCACGGTGGCTTTGCCTTTGTTCACACGGGTGATTTCCCAGTCTCTTTCCTGGGTCTGGACTTCGCCGTCCACCCTGTGTGTCATCGATACTTTCCCGTTATTCTTGAACTCAAACGTCATTTCCATTTGCGCAATCTCGTCAATCATTGCCGCCATCGCCGCCAAGTTGTTGTCCGGAGCGTTTTCAGCCTTCTTTTCCATTTCGGCCTTCATGGAAGCTTTCAATTGCTCGGTATCCGCCTTCCATTTGCCAACCAGATTTTTTCCGACATCGGCCTTGCTCACGGGCTTGTCGCCGCAACCTGTAATCACTGCCATCAGCAATGCAAGTGCAGGTATAACAGCCAAATATGAACGTCTCATCTCTTCTTCCTCCTTGTGCTTTTTGTGTCGGTCCAGACGACAGGAGCACTCACTCCTCAAAGACGAATTGACATTTCACATGTTACAAAAAAGAATAATGAAATATCAGATTCCGTCAATCGAAAGGGTCGGTCCCGCACTATAGTAAATCCGAGTTGGTCTAGTGGTTGGCCTGGCGATCGCTTTCAATGATTTCCTTTAATCTGACGGGAGAAATCATGAAGGCGTCGGTGGTGGCGGGGATCCAAAGGTATGGGGCGGTGACAAACGATATCACGCCGCACAATGCTCCATCCGAGGTGACCAGAGGCGATCCGCTGATGCCTTGCCTGGCAACCAACGTTGTGTGTTGCTGTCTGACATGCGACTGACCCTTGATGTCGGATGCCAAGACCTTTCCGGCGGAAAAGAAGCTTCCGTTTCCGTATCGTTCCTTCCAATCGTAGGCACCTGTACTGTTTTGCGGTAGCTTGATCCATACGGACTGGTCGTCTGCCGTATATACGACTTCGCCTTTGTTCAATTCCATCCGCATGGTTTCAAAATGGGGTAGGTTGGTTTGATCGAATTTAATGAGTGCCAGGTCGTGATCCGGGTCGAACCAGACCAGATGGCCTTTATGCTTTACCTCCTCGACCAGTTCATCGATCGGCCCGTTGACTGGTCCGGGCTGGAGAGGCTTCTTCAATTTGGTGTCCAGCAGGTAGAATGGTTCTTGATCAACAACATGGTAGGCGGTCAGGTAGTATCCATCGGAAGAGACTGCCGCAGCTCTTCCATCCATGGTCCTTTCGGCCATGCTTATCTGGTCGCTTGTCCAATTAGCATCGATCCAACTATACCTTATAATCCCGACACGCCGTCCTATTTCCTGTTTCAGCTCCTTTTGCCTGGCCACCTCCGGTACATGCCTGTTCGTTTCTTTTTTCTGAAGGTCCCGCACATATGCATTGTCGTTTTCAAACGGCGTGGTATTGCCGACACAGCCGAGCAACATTAGGCAGCAGGGCAATAGGGTTAATCTAAGATAATGCATGATTGCCGGATCATGCTGCATGGCTAAAAACTGAACAAGACCAAATCCGAGGCGCGGTGGCGGGGCGGGCGCGGGGTCGGTCCTATGAAATGATGTTTTTTTTGGGATCTTGAACCACTCCCTTTGGTCGTTACCGCCTAGCGGCAGTTCATGGTGTGTTGTTTGTTATTGGGATGGGTTCTTCATTTCGCCCATGTTTCCTGCCTGCATTCCGAATTCATCGGGGTTCATTCGTGGCTCTATTCCCGTATTGGGAGAACGCCGTCTATCTCGAACGGAAACGATGCATAAACAAAACGGCTCGGTAGGTTTTGGCCTGCCGAGCCTTAATCTTCCAGCAGTGCTGGAATCGGTGGTATATCAACCCACGCTTGGGAACCGCTTCCCAAGCGTGGTGTGTGTAGTTGTTAGTCGCTCAACTTGTAGAAGAGCTGGGATTCGCTGCCGAAGGAGTTGGTAATCGGCGATGTTCCTGTGGTCATCACGCCCCATCCATTGGGATTGGACAGGTCGCCGTTGGTCAGCACGTTGTACGTGAAGCCGTCGGTCCACGACATAATCATCGATGATCCGCCAGCCGGCGTGGTAATGCTGATGCTCGGGCCGACAACCGGATCCGCCCCACGCTTCACCAGCTGGAAGCCGTTGCATACCGTATCGGTAGCGTCACCGACATGAACCACAATGTGCCCATTTGCTGCCGGTGTGATTTCCGTGAAGATGAAGTAGTTTTCACCTTCCACGATGCCGGTATAATCCGTTGCAGCGTCGCCCTGGATATTGGATTTCTTGTGGGTGACCACGCCATTGGTTACGTCCGCCGTACCTTCCGTAAGCGTATAAACCGTGTCGTTTTCATTCCAGCGCCAGGTCGAGTACACGTACAGGTCGTAAGTGGCATTCGTATCCAGACCACCGATGTCGGTGTCGTAGTCGCACGGCACATTCGCACCGGCCCAGCCCTGGAACAGCTGCACGGTCATGTTGTCGTCCGCTCTTTCGCCCCATCCCTGGGAGCCTCTGGTTACAACCGTGATCGGGTTTCCGCCGGTTGCATCCGTTACCCCGCTGAAGGTGTTGGTGACATTGCCATGGGACCATGCTCCGCCGGAGGACGCGCCCATCACGTTGTTCCACAGGTTGGAACCGGTAGACGGAGCCGCAACCACGCTGCCGTTGTCCACGTTGCGGGCCGTGCTGTTGGTAAGACCCGCGAAGTTCACGTTCCACAACGCATCGGCAGCGAGTGCCGGCGTCGACTTGATGGTGAAGCTCCACTCGTTGGTAGCGGCGCCCGGGGCGGGAACCACGCCGGCCATGTGCGTACCCGCAGCCAAGGTCGTCGAAACATAGCTCACGGTCGTGGTTGTGCCGGACTTGGAAACGCTGTCGGGCGTAACCGGGCTTCCGTCAACCAACAGAACAACGTCGCTCGTATTCACTGTGAGTCCGAGATCCATGATGACCACCTGAAGCTCTGGTGTATTGTCATAGCTGTAACCAGTTGGGCTCTGGGACACGATTTCCACCATCGGCAAGGAAGCTTGCCCCGGATTTTCAACGATCTGCAAGCCGCTCCATCCTCCATTGGCGCTTTGGAGGTTGAGGTCGATCTTACCCGCCAGACTCGGTGTCACGTTGGTGAAGATCACGTAATTCTGTCCTGCCGCGATGTTGGCATAGTCGTTGGCACAATTGGCTTGTACCGCCGTGAACGATCGCGTGGTGGTGTCGGCATATCCTTGCGTCAGGGAGAACGTGACCGGGTCGGTGCTCCAGCCCCATGTCGAGTAGGCATAGACATCGTACGAGGCACTCGTATCCAGGCCGGTGATCTGCATGGTGCTGTTGAACGAACCCTTACCGTAGTATGATTCGAACAGGTTGTCCGTTACACCATTGGCTGTGGTCGTGCTCCAATCCCGGTAGTCGTTTCCTCCATCATCAACCCAGTCCAGCCCGATCGTGCGGGAACCATTGGCCTGCGCGATCGTCACAGCATTGGATGGATTCCAGTTGATGGCGGGAGCAATCAGATTGTTCCACGTATTGGAACCCGCGGATGGCGCGGCCAGTACCGTGCCATCGGCGACCGTCGCACTAACGCCCGTCCGACCGGCAAAGTTGATGTTCCATACGGCATCGTCCGTCGCGGTTTGCACGTTGAAGTTCCAGCTATTGGTCACATCGCCATACTGGCCACCTGCAGCCACGACCATGACGGTGTGCGGTCCCGTAACGAGTGTTCCGCTGGAGGAAACGCTTAGCGTATTGGTACCGCCGGAGGAGGAGAGTCCAGCCCCCGTATCGATTCCATCCAGATACATCGTAGCGCCGGAAAGAAAATCGTTCATTGGAATAATCTTCACGGAAAGGGCCGTTTCATTGGTCAGCACGCTTGCGTTCAACGTGGGTTGGTGTCCAGTGAACGCGAAGGCATCGGCCATGGTGAAGTAGGTGTAGTTCGTCGTGATCGACACGGGACTGGAGCTCGCTAGCACAACCATGCCTGTATGGGTGGTCAGGGGATCCAGATTGTCACCCAAAGAGTTGACACTATAGTTCGGACTGCTGCCACCCGTATAGAAAGGCTGCTCTGCACCGTCTAAATATAGCTTGGTATTCGTTTCATCATACGTTCCGGCGAGTTGGGTAAAGTTGAGCTGGAGCGTAACCAGATTGGTGATTCCCGATCCCGATGGAGTGAACGATTCGATGTTCAAGGGCGCGCCTGATTCAGCCAGCGAAACGATGAAAGTGCGGTCGCCGCTTGCGGGCAGCATTGCCGTGTTGTTGCCCACGCTATTGGCCCCGCTGCTATACGCCGAGCCGCCTACGTAGGCTTCGCTGCTGAGCCCACAGGTATCAAAGTGACTTGTCGATCCCAAGTCGAATCCATACGTCTTGCCGGCGTTCAATACCACTGGATTGGCTAGCTTGAGCTGGATCCACCGACCGTCGGCAGATGCAAGACCATCGTTGATGACCGCCAGCGTTTCGGAGGCTTTGACAAAGCTTGGTGAGTTGGTATATGCCGGGTCGGTAATGCGGAGTTTGGCCGTTGCGCCGACGCCAAAGCCGGTGCTGCCAGCATCGTAGGGTGTATGCCTCAGCCATACCGATGTCAGCAGATAGCCGAAGGTTCCCTCTGGCGTGGTAAAGAACTGTCCCTGTGCCGGACGGTTGCCGGCCACATAGGTCCACGCGTCGTCCGTGCTGATGTTTCCCAAGTCCGAAGCCGGAGCATTTGTCTGGGCGATATCAAACGCGCCAACAGGGGGAGTCGTGCTGTTCCATACGGTGATGCCGGTGTCGCCGCCCATGGTAAACGACCACTGGTTGGTCACATCGGGATTGCCTTCAGCACTGTGTACGATGATCATGTTCGTAACGGCCACTCCCGGATCCAGTGTGCCGCTCACGACACTGACCGTGGTCGTGGAAGAGAGGTCGGAGCCCGTTGCGGCAAAGGCGCCGTTGGTATACAGATCCACATAATCCAGGTTATCGTTCACATCAACGACCTGGGCCGAAATCGTCGGCTGGTAGTTATAGGCGAGAGCATATGCACCCGCTGCCGGAGAGAGCGTAATATCATACTGGCCGTCCATGGTGAAGGTCCATGAGTTGGTCTGCGTCCCTGCCGGACTGTTTGCAATCACGTAGGCCGTATTCGTTGAGTTCGGAGCCAGGGAGAGCCCGGCGTCGGCGGTTACCGTATTGGTCCCGCCGCCCGATATCACACTGGCCGGAACCGGAGCATTGGTGAAGCTGTTGAGATAGAGATTCGCCGAGGAAAACGTGGAAGATGCATCAATAACGTCGCAACTTAGAACGACGTCGTTTTTAACCCCAGTGGCTCCGTTGGCCGGAGAGGTATTGCCGAAATCGAGAGGAAGGTCGACGTACTTTTGCACCTTAACTTCGTCCAGGTTCGCAAAGCCAACGCCCGTACTCTGGAACAAAATCCCGAGCGTTTGGCCAACTGATGCGGGTGTTGCGGCAACGTTGTTGGTTCCAAAAGGAGCCCAAGTCGCTACGCTGTTTCCTGCGGGCAAAGTACCCGTGTTGTATACGGCAATTGCGTTTGTAGAAGGATCGGTGCCATAGAAGAGCGTAACCGTCCATGCGCCGTTATCGGAACCCCATGCCTTAGCCATGAAGCCGATGTTGAATTGATCGCCGCCCTGAATAACATAAGGGCTCAGCAGATAGGCCGCGTCACCGCTTTTCATGAAGGCGGAGTGTCCGCTATAGGGCCCCCACCAGGCTCCCGTTGCTTGCTCGCCGGAATCGGCAGGAGTGCCGTAATTCATCCAGCCGGGGACATCATAGTTGGAATCGTCGAAGCCGCCATTTGCGGCGCTGATGCTGTTGTATATATCCTGAGTACACGCATCAAAATCAGCGTTCGTCAACCCGACATCTACATACGCTGCCCATGTAGAAGCAACTGCAAGTAAACTTGCGGTCAATATGCATAGCTTTTTCATTTTCATCTCCTTATTTCCCTTATTCCCATATGACTTGCGGACACGGTGCCTCCACGACTCCAGAGTCCGCAAGTCACGTTGATGGTTACATCATCAGACGACGACGGATAAACAGTAGGCCGAGA
This sequence comes from Pontiella sp., assembly GCA_050306215.1. Taxonomy (GTDB): domain Bacteria; phylum Verrucomicrobiota; class Kiritimatiellia; order Kiritimatiellales; family Pontiellaceae; genus Pontiella. Next base: position 3,464 of record JBNLGU010000086.1, on the reverse strand, counting down.
CCAGCCCTGAAACAGTGTCCTATTAATTTGATTTTAGATTTCTAAACCGAGGTTGTTGCGAGTGCCATCTTAATTGAGGTTACCCAGTTTACATTCCAGAATATCAGTTCCTCATTCTTGCTGTTGCTACGTGTGTCAAGCTACGGACTCGGTCGTTTGCGGTGTCGTGTTTCGGGTGGACGGAGCCGCTTTTCCGAAGACGTCCAGATCCCATTCGTTGTGCCATGCGACCTTGATGGTTTCGCATCCATCGGGGTGGCGGTCGAATTCGATGGGCAACCAGAGGTAGCGGCCATTGATGGCGTTTTCAGGGGTCCAGCGGTCGGCCATGAAGATAAAGGCGTCGGGATTTTCCGCAACGGGCAGAACAAAGGTGCCCTGTCCGCAGAAGGTGCGGTAGTCGTCGTGTCCCGTGCAGGGATTGTCGCGCTCCATCCAGGGGCCGAAGATCGAAGTTGCGACGGCATAGCGAGCGGCGTTGGGCTTCCATCCGGTGCAGCCGGAGGCGATGAAGTGGTATTTCCCGTTATGCTTGAATATGGTCGGCGCCTCCATCCAGCGGCCCACGAAGGCGCGGGCGAATTTTCCGGTGTGGTCGAGATAGTCGTCCGTCAGTTCGGCGATGTGGGTCGTGCTGTTGAACTCGGAGGAGTAGATGTGGTAGGCGGTTCCGTCGTCGTCGACGAACAGGGTCATGTCGCGTGACATTTGTCCTTCGAGGTAGCCGCGCCCAAGCAGGTTAAGTGAATCCGGGTGGTCGGGCAGGGCCGCTCCGCCGTAATAGGTTTCCATGACTTCCGGTCGCACCGGTTCCTTGTGGAAATCCTGCACGTTGATTGGCCAGACGCCTTGGTTGGGTCGGAAGCTGCGGACGTAGGTGTAGGGGCCGGTCGGAGTGTCGGAGACGGCGATGCCGCACAGGGCGGCCCGATATCCATAATCCTTCAGTTCGTGATGGAACCACATCACGAACTTTCCCGTGCTGGCATTATGGATCACTTTGGGGCGCTCGACGATGCATCCAGCGGTCAATGGGTGATCCGGATCGTCGTTGACGACGGGAAGGGCGATGCCTTCGTCGGTCCAGTTGTAGAGATCGGTGGAGCTGTAGACATGGACGCCCACATGCGCCACGTTGCCGGCTTCGCCCTCGATCTTGTGTTCGCCGAACCAGTAATAGGTGCCGTCGTGAAAGAGGACCCCGCCACCATGGGCATTGATATGCTCGTTGTTGTTGTCCAGCCAAAGATGGCCCGGTTTGAAGTTGTTGTATGGATGTGCCATTGCGTCGTTTCCTGTCGGTTAATGAGACGTGTAATATACCTATTACAAAGGGTGTGTTATTCATAGCGGGCTGGAAGTTACCTATTTTACACTAGGCCGTGAAACAGGGGGGCGGTTGAGTGTTAAGATAGGTTGCAATCGTGTGGTAAACTTGTTAACTCGGTCTTTGGTTCTGGTGTAGACGTTCATGAATAACCGTGGTCCCGTGCGGGAAAAGGAAGAAAAGATGCCACCACAAAGGGTTAAGTTGCGTGATATAGCCGAAGCGCTCGGGGTATCGGTGGCTGCGGTTTCGTTGGCCATGCGCAACCATACGCGAATCTCCGATGCGATGCGTGAGCGCGTGCGCAAAAAGGCGGAGGAGATGGGCTATGTGCCGGACCCGCGTATGGCGGCGTTGGCGAGCTATCGCAAGGACAGCAAGGCAAAGCCGAATCCGGTGACCTTGGCTTGGCTGAACCCATCGACTCATCCCGAGAGTTTATATCAGTTTAAGGAGTTTGCGCGGTATCGGGAAGGGGCATCCGAAGCGGCAAGCCGGCTTGGGTTCCACTTGGAAGAGTTTGTGCTCACGGGGGGAGCGACTCCCCGTTCGTTTGTGAAAGGCCTGAAGGACCGGGGCATTGAAGGAATTCTGGTGACTCCGCATCCTGATTCTGTATTCGACTTGTCAGAGATTCCTGCATCGGATTTTACCATTGTTCGGCTCGGGCTGGCTCTTGATAAACCCGCATTCCATTCCATTACGGCAAACCATGAGGGTAACGGGGAACTGGCGTTCAGGAAAGTGCGCGAGATGGGGTACGAGCGCATCGGATTCGTTACCGAGCAGAAAATACGGCTGCCGTTTGGTGCAGGGGTGTATTGGGAACAGAAGGAATGTCCGAAATCCCAACGCGTGCCCTTGCTGTTGTACCCTTCCAAGGACGCAAACGAGCAACTGGAGTTGCTGGCGGCTTGGATTGAACGGGAAAAGCCGGATGCCATCATCACGGATATGGCGGGAATTCCAGCCATGCTGGCGCAACTCGGCATCCGCGTGCCGGAAGATATTGCGCTGGCCACCACCAGTATTCACGACACCCCGATCAATGCAGGCATCGAGCAACATTCCGAGGAAATCGGTCGCGAGGCATTGTTGACCTTGGTTTCTCTGTTGAATGAAGCGGGTCGAGGCAGAGACAGTATCCAAAAGCAGACCGTGGTGCAGGGCGAATGGGTGGATGGAAGCATGCTGCCGCCGCGTATTCCGGGGAAGCAAGGATCGGCGGAGAAGTATTCACCTGAGCGGACGCAACCGAAGGCGGCGAAACGAAGGGATTTCGCAGCGAACAGGGTGACGATGCGCGACATTGCAAGGGAGCTGGGGGTAACGCATGTCACGGTTTCGCTGGCCTTGCGCAACCACCCGCGGATTTCGGAATCGATGCGCACCCGTATTCGCAAAAAGGCCGAAGCCATGGGGTATGTCCCCGATCCAATGCTTGCGGCAATGCAGAATGTTTGCCGGGCCGAGAGTGAAAAGAACATTCAGTCGGAGCTGGCATGGTTCAACGTGTGGAAGGATCCGAAGAAACTGTATTCCTACCACGAATTCGAACAGTATTGGAATGGTGCGCAGGAGAGTGTCCGGCGCTATGGGTTCCATCTGGAGGAATATGTCGTCAAGGACTATTCCCCTCAACGGCTTGACCGGATTCTGAAAACCCGCAACATCCGTGGCATTCTCGTCCCACCCATACCGCAGCCGTCGATCATCGATCTGAAGTCCTTTCCCTGGCGCGACTACACAACGGTCCGGTACGGTACGAACAACGATGTGCCTACGCCGTATTCCATCGCGAGCGACCAGGAGGCCAATGGGGAAATTGCACTCAACCAAGCGTGGAAACTCGGATACCGCCGGATCGGGTTTGTCGGCGACCATGCTGTGCAGCGCACCTTTGGCGCCGGTTTCTTCTGGGCATTGCGCACGCTGCCCCGGGATAGCCAACTGCCGCTGTTTTTCCTTCCGCTGGCCGATCCGGCACATCACCGGAAGAAACTGGCCGCCTGGATCGTTAAGGAGCGGCCGGACGCGATCATCACCGACAATAGCGAACTTCCACAACTGCTCAACGACCTGGGGATGCGGGTTCCCGACGATATTGCCTTGGCGACCACCAGCATTCACGACACCC
>JBNLGU010000085.1:0-11910 GCA_050306215.1 Pontiella sp. | reverse complement strand
TCTGCAACCCGCTAAACAACCACCGAAAAAGAAACCGGCGCGGCAGGGAAAGACGAAAAAGAGCGCATCGCAGCTTCAACGCGAGGAAAAAAACCGGCTTGAGAAGGAAAAAGCCGAAGCCAAAAAAGCCGAGATTCGGAAAAGGCAACAGGAGGCAGAACAGAAAAAAGATTCCTCCAACCCGCGAACAAAGGCCAAGCTGAACAAGACTGCGCCTAAAAAGAAATCGTTGTTGGGCCGAATTTTAAAGGGCTGATGGGATAGGGGCAGGTCGAATGCAAGCAGGCCCATATCTGGAGCTGTCCGGCGTCGACCCCAATTCCATGTGTTTGATTTTGATGGAGAGCTTAAAGGGCGGACCATGAAAACCGAAAAAGAAAAAATGATGGCGGGCGAGCCGTATGACGCCCATACCGAAGAAATGTATGCGATCAGAAGGAAAACAAAACATCTGCTGCATAAACTGAATGTGACCGAATACTACACCGAGAATTTCGAGGACGTGATCCGTGAGATTTGTCCCAATTCGGCCCCAAACCTCCATCTGGAACCTCCGTTTTATTGCGATTACGGCGATTTGATTTATGCGGAGGAAAACGTCTTCGTCAATTTCGGGGCCGTGTTCCTGGATGGAGGCACCATCAAAATCGGAGCCAATACATTGATTGCCCCCGGAGTTCACATTTACACGGCCGAACATCCCGTGGACATCGCCGAACGCAGAGAATGGGAAAAATGCAGGCCCGTTGTTATCGGCAAGGATTGCTGGATCGGCGGCAAGGCCATCATTCTGCCAGGGGTAACCATCGGAGACCGGTCGGTTATCGGCGCCGGCGCCGTGGTCAACAAGGATGTTCCCGATGATTCGCTGGCCGTTGGCAACCCCGCGCGCGTCATAAAAAAGCTGAATCAAGAATAAAAGCCATTTTCTATGCTATATCCAGGGGTTCAAAGTCATCCAACTTGCAGTTTGGTGATTTTGCAGGTTGCTAAACTGCAATGCTTTATAGTTATTGGTTTTTCGGTTAGGTGGCGTTATTCTTGGGTTCTTTGTCAATAAGGGTGTAGCCAAAATTTAATTCGGAAAGATTGTTCTTGGCGAGGTATTGTAATGTGCAAATCAAGAGGTTGAATGCAATAGATGTTGCTTCTTCGATCTCCTTTTCAAAGTATTTTAGGTCATCGCTTTCATATTCATCGGCAAATGAAAACGGTATGTCAGCATTTCCATGGATGAATTTTGACCTGAAGTCGTATAATTTCCGGATCCGCCTTTTATTGTCCTTTAGTTCCCCGAAAAGCACCGCTGCTTTGTCAAAAAGTTGTTTTTTTAACCCATCGGTTCCCTCGCAATAAAGAGCCTCTAATCCCATCATAGCCCAGAATAATGACAATCGATTATCGCGGTAGACGCCTTCTGTTCCTGAAATGCGTGAAAATGCTGCTAGAGCTCGTGTTACTCGGGAATTAGATGTAGCAATGCAATCGTCTAGAATCGCCTGAACCCAGCTTGCTGCTTCAATGTAAGTCACTTGGGGGGCTTCAGGCCAACCAAGTTCCCTAGCGTATGTGAGGTCATCTTTGAGGTTGTTTCTAACGCTTGATGTGCTGGTGAAGGGGATATCCCCGACGGATATTGCTCCCTCGGAATAATCTATACCACCTGGATTAGAGATGTTGGCAGCTAATAGACATTGAGGAACGACAGTGTCAGCACAATGTATAAAGGTCCAAATAGGCTCGAACTTAGTGTTTGAGAAGTCACCATCAGATATGGCTTCTTTTACAGCATTTTCGTCAATACCTATTAGTTCACACGTAAAGTAAATGTGTACAGGAACTCCAATCAACTCTTGGAGACGCGGGAAAGTTGGTTTCTCATCTGAACGAGCATAACCAATGGCTATTGAGCTGTTTAATTGTGCTTCAAACCGTAGCGCGATGTCATCGAAAACTGTTTTAATCAGTCCTTCGTAACCAAAGTTTCGTTCTTCGAATGGTCGAATGAGGGTGTTGCAAAGTTTGAGTTTCATCGGGGGTTCTCCGATTATTTAAGCCATACTTCCCTTCAACGTTAATGCGCCTCCAGCCAGTTATTCCCGGTGCCTGACTCAACCAAAATTGGGATTTCCATGGGGATGGCGGATTTCATCTTTTCTTCGATGAGGGGGACTAGGTCGTCCTTTTCGTCGAGGGCGAGGTCGAAGACGAGTTCGTCGTGGACTTGCAGGAGTAGCTTGGTCTTGGCTTTGCGCGAGCGCAGCAGTTCGTGGATTTCGACCATGGCAATCTTGATCATGTCAGCGGCGGTGCCTTGGATGGGGGCGTTGATGGCGTTGCGCTCGGCGCCGCCGCGGACCATTTGGTTGCGGGCGTTGATGTCGCGGATGTAGCGGCGGCGGCCGGTAATCGTTTCGACGTATTCGTGCTTCTGGGCAAACTCGATTGTCGAATCGAGATAGTCCTGCACCCCGGGATAATTGGCGCGGTATTGTTCGATGATTTCGCCGGCTTCGGTTCTTGGGATGCCGAGGCGCTGGGCGAGGCCGAAGGCGGAAATTCCGTAGATGATGCCGAAGTTGACCATTTTGGCCTTGGAGCGCATCTCACGCGTTACGTCATCCTTTTCAACGCCAAAGACGCGGGCGGCGGTGGCAGTGTGGATATCCTCTCCGTGAATGAACGCATCGCGCAGGTGTTGGTCCTGGCTGAGCTCGGCCATGATGCGCAGCTCGATCTGGGAATAGTCGCAAGCGAGGAGGGTGAAGCCTTCCTTGGGGATGAATGCGCGGCGGATTTCGCGGCCCTCTTCGGTGCGGATCGGAATGTTCTGCAGGTTGGGGTTTACCGACGACAACCGGCCGGTGGTGGTAATGGCCTGGCTGAAGGTGGTGTGGATCCGTCCGGTTTTATCGAAGACCTCCTTGGGCAGCGCATCCACGTAGGTGCTTTTAAGTTTGGTGAGGCCTCGGTAGTCGAGAATCTTGCGGACAATCTCGTGCTTGGGAGCCAGCTCCGAAAGGACTTCCTCGTTGGTTTTATATTGGCCGGTCTTGGTCTTTTTCGGTTTTTCAACCAGCTTGAGGACGTCGAACAAAACCTCGCCGAGCTGCTTGGGCGAGTTGAGGTTGAACGGCATGCCGGCCTTGGTTTGAATATCGGATTCGAGGGTTTCTATTTTTCCGGCCAGCTCCTCAGAGAAGGCCTCAAGCGCGGGGACATCGAGGTTTATGCCGTTGTATTCCATGTCGGCCAGCACGGGCAGCAAGGGCGTTTCGATTTCGTAGAAGACGCGCTCCTGTCCCTTTTCCTTGAGCATGGGCTTGAGCTTGTGCCAGAGCTGGAGCGTAATGTCGGCGTCCTCGGCTGCATATTCGCATAGTTCGTCGGGGTCGACCTCCCGCATGGATTTTTGTTCGCTTTTCTTTTCGCCGATGAGCGCCGTGATCGAAACGGGGGAATAGTTGAGCAGGGTTTCGGCGAGATGATCCATGTTGTGGCGTTGGTCGGGATCGATGAGATAGTGGGCCAGCATGGTATCCAGCAGTTCGCCTCGCACCTCGATGCCGTGCCACTTAAGTACGCTGATGTCATACTTCAGGTTTTGGCCCACTTTCCTGATGTCAGTTCCCTGCAAAACCGGAAGGAAGGGTTCCAGCGCTTTGAGGGTTTGCTCGCGGTCGGGCGGCAGCATGACAAACCACGCTTCGTGCGGCTCGACACAGAAGGAGATGCCAACGAGTTCGGCAACACGAACGTCCAGCCCCGTGGTTTCGGTGTCGAAGCACACGACGCTGCAGGTAGCCAGTTTTTCCGCCAGCTCCTTGCGCTCGGCGGCCGTGGTGACGAGATGATATCGATGCTTCACATCCTTGATGGTCTTGAATTGCGGCAACGGCTCCATCAAGTCGGGCTGTTGAGCGGCGGCAAAGTCGAACAGGTCTCCCTGGCCGGAGGAGGCCTTGGCCGAAGCGACGGAGGCCGGGGTCGGGGTTTCGCCGAACAGCCGTTTAATGAGCGATTTGAATTCCAGCTCGCTGAATAGGATCTTCAATTGGTCGTCATTGCGTTCGCCGATCAGGAGTTCATCGGGTTGCTCTTTCACCGGCACATCGCATTTGATCGTGACCAGTTTCTTGGAGAGCAGGGCGGTATGCTTGTTTTCCTCGACCTTCTCCTTCTGTTTGCCCTTTAGCTCGTCGGTGTGTTCCAGCAGGTTTTCCACCGAACCGAACTGTGCGATCAGTTTCTGGGCGGTTTTGGGACCGATGCCGGGGATACCGGGAATGTTGTCGGCGGTATCGCCCGCAAGCCCCAGAATATCGATGACCTGCTCGACCTTTTCGATGTTCCACTGTTCGAGGATCTTTTTCACGTCCAGCAGTTCGGAATCGCCGCCGGACCGGCCGGGTTTGAGCATGAAGGTGTGTTCGTCCACCAGCTGGGCATAGTCCTTGTCGGGGGTCACCATGTAGGTTTCGAAGCCTTCCTTTTCCGCCGCGCGTGCAAGCGTGCCGATCACGTCGTCGGCCTCGAAGCCGGGATATTCGAGCACCGGGATGTTGAAGGCCTGCAATAGGTTGCGGATATGGGGGACGGCGGTGCGGATGCCTTCGGGCGTTTCGTCGCGGGTGGCCTTGTATTCGGGATATTCCTCGTGCCGGAAGGTCGGGCCGTGCGTATCGAAGGCCACGGCGATATGCGTCGGTTCGTACGTATGCATGATGTCGAGCAGCGTATTGACGAAGCCGAATACGGCCGACACGTTTTCGCCCTTGGAATTGATGCGGGGGTTGCGGATGAGGCCGAAATAGGCGCGGTAGACGATGGCCATGCCGTCGATGAGGAACAGTTTCTTGGTCATAGGGGTGCGTTTTCCTGTTTGGTTTGTGCGATTCCTGCCTACGGTACAATGCCCGTGCGGCGATGTCTGGAAAATCCTGTATAAAATCTACCGTTGGCGGAATGCCAGCTGGTCCACCCGCCATAATCGGGTGGAGACCGGTAGCTAAAACGGGCAATTCTTTCCGCCTTTTTTCCCATTTCGACTTTGCACATCCTCCGTGCTTTGGGTAGATTCCCTCTTCATTTTTTGGACGAACCAAAGTCTATTCCAACCTCAAGAAACGGAGACATTTAATGAGAAAGAAGATTATTGCCGGAAACTGGAAGATGAACAAGACCGTTGCCGAGGCGGTTGAGCTGGCTTCGGCCATCAAGCGCGAGCTTGCCGACTGCAGTGCCGTGGACGTGGTTCTCTGCCCGCCGTTCACCGCCGTTAAGTCCGTCAGCGACGTGGTTTCCGAAACCCTGATCAACGTGGGCGCACAGAACATGTCCTCCGAGGAAAACGGAGCCTACACCGGCGAAATCTCGCACGCCATGCTCAAGGAACTATTTGTCCGCTACGTCATCCTCGGCCACAGCGAACGCCGCGAGTACTACAAGGAAAACGATTTCTGGATCAACAAGAAGGTTATCAAGGCCCTCGAGAAGAACCTGCGCCCCATCCTGTGCGTCGGCGAAAAGCTCGAAGACCGCGAAGCCGGAAACACCGAAAAGGTGGTTGAAGTACAGGTACGCGAAGGCCTCAAGGATGTTCCGGCCGAAGCCTATTCCGAACTGGTCATTGCCTACGAACCGGTCTGGGCCATCGGAACCGGAAAAACCGCCACTTCCGCCCAGGCGCAGGACGTGCATGCCTTCATTCGCGGCATCGTCAAGGACATGGTCGGCGAAGATGCGGCCAACGCCGTTCGTATCCAGTACGGCGGCAGCATGAAGCCCGACAACGCAGCCGAGCTGCTGGGCCAGCCGGACATCGACGGAGGCCTGATTGGCGGCGCGGCGCTGGATGCAAACTCTTTTGCGGCGATCGTCAACGCCGCAATGTAATAAACCAAAGGATCGATTATGATTTTTCTCAAGGCATTGTTTATCGTCATTCTTGCCCTCAGTTGTCTGATGTTGATTGGCCTGGTTCTGCTTCAGCGTTCCAAGGGCGAAGGGCTCGGCCTTGCATTTGGTGCGGCCGCCGGCGAGTCGCTTTTCGGCGCGCGCGCGGGGAATGTGCTGTCCAAGGCGACCGTGATTCTGGGTGTGGTATTCATGGCCAGCACGCTGATCCTTGGCGTACTCTTCGCCCAGAAGGAAAAGCCGCTGATTGACCGGGTGGATACGCCGCAGGCCCAGCCAGTTGCTATTCAACCTCAGCCGATGGAAGGACTTGACCTCGCCATGCCAGATATCGAAACCGTTCCCGTGGATGCGGCGGTTCCGGCAGGCGAAACTATGCCTGAAGAACAACCTGTCGATTAATTTAATCGAGCTGTCGATTCAAAAACCTTCCGTTCAGCGCGGAAGGTTTTTTTATTTGTAGAGGATGCAGTTGCAGGAATGTGTGTCGCTAAAAGCCACCGAATCGGGATAGGCGTCCGCGCATTCCGGTTTGGCCTTTGGACAGCGAGGATGAAAGTGGCAGCCTTTCGGCGGGTTGATCGGGGAGGGGACATCGCCTTCGAGTACGATCTTCTGCACGATACCGTCTGTTGAAATCTGTGGAGCAGCCGAAAGCAGGGCTTCGGTATATGGGTGCTTCGGGGTCTCGAAAATCTCCGCGGTGGTTCCTTCCTCCACGATGCGGCCGAGGTACATGACGGCCACGCGGTCGGCCAGGTATTTCACGACGCTCAGATCGTGTGTAATGAAGATGTAGGCGAGATCAAGCTCGGCCTGCAGGTCCTTGAGCAGGTTAAGGATCTGCGCTTGCACGGAGACATCGAGGGCGCTGGTTGCTTCGTCGCAAATCAACAGTTCCGGATCGGTGCTCAATGCGCGGGCCAGTACGATTCGCTGTCGCTGTCCACCGGAAAACTCGTGCGGGTAGCGCTGGATCATGTCGGGACTGAGACCGACCCTCTCCAGCAGGGTGCGCGCCTTGTTGAGCCGCTCTGTCCTGTTTTTACCAATGTGGTGGATCTCCATGCCCTCGGTCAGGATGTTGCCGATGGTTTGGCGTGGATCGAGGCTGGAGAAGGGATCCTGGAAGACAAACTGGATGTCTTTCCGAAACTCCTTCATAGCCCGTTTGCCGAGGTTGGCAATATCCGTGGTCTTGAAGTTGATCGTCCCGCCGGTTGGTTTGTGCAAATGGATGATGCTCTTGCCTACCGTGGTTTTGCCGCATCCAGATTCACCGACAAGCGCTAGTGTTTCGCCCTTGTGAAGTTTCAATGAAACCCCATCGACCGCCATGACCGCGCCGCGGGAATTTCCCCAGAAGCTTTTCTGGAGCGGGAAGTGCATCTTCAGGTCGGAAACCTCCAACTGGATGACGGAGGTGTCGAGCGGGCTTTCGGGCATGCCCTGATTGATGTCCGGAATGTCGCCGCGCTGGAAGCCTTCCGCAAATAGGTGGCAGGCTGTGGTATGTGAGTCACCCACGGAAAGGGTTTCGGGCGGTGCCGATTTGCAGATATCCAGATGAAGCGGGCAACGGTTTTCAAATCGGCAACCCGCAAGCTGTTGCGTGGCCTTCGGAACAATGCCCTCGATAGTGTCGAGCCTTTCATTGCGATGCGTCCGGGCTGGAAGGGCTCGCATCAACAGTTCCGTGTAGGGGTGCGACGGTTTGCCGAACAGGACGTCGATGGGGGCTTCCTCCACCAGCTTCCCGCCGTACATCACACCGACTCGGTCGGCGTTTTCGCGCACGACGCCCATGTCGTGGGTGATCAGCAGGATTGCGGTGCCGGTCAGCTCCTTTAGTTCGGTCATGAGCGTCAGGATCTGCGACTGGATCGTAACGTCCAGGGCGGTGGTTGGTTCGTCGGCAATCAGGAGCTTGGGTTTGCAGGCGAGGGCCATGGCGATCATGACGCGTTGCTGCATGCCTCCGGAGAGTTCGTGTGGATAGTTGTCGATTCGTGCCTTGGGGTCTGGGATGCCCACCATCTCGAGCATTTCGATGGAGCGGGCGCGCGCCTCCTGTTTGTCCATGCCCTGGTGCAGGCGGAACACTTCGGAAACCTGCTGGCCGACCGTGAACACGGGGTTGAGCGCGGTCATGGGTTCCTGGAAGATCATTGAGATGTCGTTGCCGCGGATTTGCCGCATCTGTTCATCGGTGGAGCCAATCAGTTCCTGGCCGCAAAACCGGATGCTGCCGCTCTTGAGGTAGCCAATGCCTTTGGGGAGCAATTGCATTACCGAAAGGGCAGTGACGGACTTGCCGGAACCGGATTCGCCGACAAGGGCATAGGTTTCGCCGGGACGAATTGAAAAGGAGACGCCGTCTACCGCGCGCGCCGGGTCGTCTTCCGTATGGAACCAGGCCCGCAGGTCGGAAATTTCAAGGAGATTGTCCACTACGACCTTCCTTTCGAAAAGCGGGGATCGAGTGCATCACGAAGGCCGTCGCCCAGGAAATTCATGGAAAACAGGGTGATGGAAAAGACTGCTGCGGGAATGATCAGGAGCCATGGGTAGGATTCCATGACGCTCGCGCCGTCGCGGATGAGCAGGCCCCATGAGCTCATCGGGGGCTGGATCCCGAGGCCAAGGAAACTCAGGAAGGTTTCCATGAGCATCACGCGCGGGATCGTAAGGGTCGTGTAGACGATGATGATGCCCATCACATTTGGAATAATGTGTTTCCAGATGATGCGCCGGTGCGAGGAACCAATGGCGATGGCGGACTCGACAAAGTCCTGCTGGCGGAGCGCCATGACCTGGCCGCGGATAATGCGGGCCATCACCAGCCATTCAATCGCTCCGATGGCGCCGAACATGAGGTAGATGTTGCGGCCGAAGATCACCATGAGCAAGATGGCCAGGATGGTGAAGGGCATGGTGTAGAGAATGTCCACAATGCGCATCATCGCCGCATCCGTTCTTCCGCCGACGTAGCCCGAAATCGCGCCGTAGGGTACGCCGATCATCAGGGAAACCGCAGTGGCGCAGAAGGCGACGAGGAACGAGATGCGACCGCCGTATAGGAGGCGGGTAAGCAGATCGCGCCCGGAAACATCGGTGCCCAGCAGGTGTTGTGCGGAGGGTTTGGTGGCCCCCATGACTACGTCCATCTGTTCATAGGTGTAGGGCGTGAGCCATGGCGCGGCGATCGAGGCGGCGATCAGTAGAATTAAAATGCCGAGCCCAATCATGGCCGCCTTGTTTTTTTTGAGTTGCTTCCAGGAATCGGCCCAGAGCGAACTACCTTTCTGTTTGCCGCGCTTCATGAGCCCATCCTCATTTTCGGGTTGAGCAGGCCGAGCAGGATGTCGGCGATGACGTTGAACACGACCACGAGACAGGCAAGGAAGACGACTAATCCCAGAATGAGGGTATAGTCGCGATTAAAGGCGCTGGTGACGAACATGCGTCCCATGCCTGGAATGTTGAAGATGGTTTCCACCACGAAGGAGCCGGTAATGATGCCGGCGGTGGCCGGACCAAGGAACGATACCACGGGAGAAAGAGCATTCTTGAGCGTGTGCTTCAGGATCACGGTGGATTCCTTGAGCCCTTTGGCGCGCGCGGTGCGGATATAATCCTCGTCGAGGATCTCGAGCATGGTCGCGCGCGTCAGGCGGGAAATGTAGGCGGCATAGGCCGAACCCAGGGTGATGGCCGGAAGGATGCGGTCGCTTGCGGTCGCCCAGCCGGACGCGTTGAGCCAGTGCAGCCAGAGGCCGAAAATGAGAATCAGAATCGGGCCCAGCACGAAGGAGGGCATGCAGATGCCGGTCATGGCCATGCCCATGGGCAGATGGTCCTGCAGGGTGTTGGGCCGCAGGGATGCCACGATCCCGGCGATGAGCCCGACGACGAGGGCAAATAGCAGGGCCCATGCCCCGAGTTCGAGGGATACGGGAAAGGTTTCTGCGATGATCTCGTTCACCGATCGGCTGGGATACTGGAACGACGGGCCGAGATCGCCCTTGAGCAGGTTGAGCATGTAGTTGCCGTATTGCACGAGAATGGGCTTATCGAGGCCGTAGTGCTCGTTTAGGCGGGCAATGGCTTCCGGCGAAAAGCTTTTTTCCTGCGTGAAGGGGCCGCCCGGTGCGAGGCGCACCATAAAAAAGACCACCGTGATGGCCACAAAGAGCACGGGGATCAGTTCGAGCAAACGTCTTAGAATGAACTTTACCATGGTCGCTTAGTTGCCTTCCAGATGGATATGCTTGTAGGGATGATGATCTAGAATGGATGGATTCCACCCTTTTACCGCCGGATGTACAAGTGATTTGCTGGGCAAAAAAAGCAGGGGAATGATGGGGGCGTCATCAAGCAGGATCGATTCGGCTTGTTGCAACAGTTCCATCCGCCGGGCTTCGTCCGAAGTTGTTGACGCCTCGTGGAGAAGCCGGTCGTATTCCGCCGACGACCAGCCCGCATGGTTGTTGCCACCGCCGGTTTGCCAGACATCGAGGAAGGTGGCCGGGGCGACGAAGTCGGCCACCCACTCGGCGCGGGCGATGTCGTACTGGCGGTGTTCGCGGCGCGACTGGTAGACCTTCCATTCGACGTTTTCGAGTTCGATTTCGATGCCGAGATTTTCTTTCCAGAGCTGCTGGACCACCTCGGCAATACGGGTGTGCAGATCGGAGGTGTGGAACAGCAGTGTTAGCTTGGGAAACCCTTCGCCGTTTGGATAGCCCGCATCGCTCAGCAGCTTGCGCGCGGTCTCTATATCGGTTTCAAACCGACGCGGCGGATCGTAGCCTCCGATGTGTGGCGGAGTGAAGGAATGGGCGGGCGTCTCGCCCGAACGGGTCACGCTGGTTGCGAGCAGTTCGCGATCGATGGCCAGCGCCAGCGCCTTGCGAACTCGCACATCGTCCAGCGGGGGCTTGTTGACGTTGAGGAGATAGTAGTAGGAGCGAAGGTAGGGATCGATCCTTAGTCGTTCGGAATGTTTCTCGCGGTAGTATTGCACCCGTTCCAGCGGCACCGTTCCTGTTACGTGCAGTTGGCCCGCCCGGAAGGAACGCTCCTCGATGGTGTGGTCGCCGATCGGAAAAAAGCGGATGCCGTTAAGGTGGACGTTGGCCGCATCCCAGTAGAGCGGATTCCTGGTGACTTCAATCATCTGGTTTTGCCGCCACGACTTGAGTGTGAACGGACCGTTTCCGATAAAACTTCCCGGTCGGGTCCATTGGGTGCCCATTTCATCGATCTTGCCGTGCGCGAGGATCGTTGCCGGATGCACGGGATACCACGACCAATGGACGAGCTGGGAGAGGAACGACGGCACAGGCGCTTCGAGCGTTAGTTGTAGAGTGCGGGAGTCCAGTGCCGTTGCTCCGACCTGTGTGAAATCCGTGAGCGAACCTTCGTTGTACGCCTTGCCGTTCTTGAGGACATGAAGCATGTAGGCGTAGGGGCTTCCCATGGTGGGGGAAAGCATGCGCCGGTAGGAGAACACGAAATCGTCCGCGGTTACCGGATCGCCGTTCGACCATTTGGCGTCGGCACGCAAGTGGAAGGTGTAGACCGTGCGGTCGTCGGAAATCTCCCATGATTGCGCCGCGCCCGGAACCGGTGCGAGGTTGGGATCGTTCGGGTCTTCCGCTACGAGGCCTTCGAGCAACGCTGCAATTACGTTGTAGGCGGAGATGCCGGTAACGACATGTGGGTCTAGATCCTTCGGCTCGGACAGGTTGCCCAGCAGGAGGATGCCCTCGCGCGTTGCGGTTTCAACCGGCGTTTCCCGCTTGGTGCATCCTGCGGAGAGTACGAGAATGGACAGGAGGAGAATAGCTTTATTCATCGGCCTCGAGATACAGATACTTGTAGGGATGACGGTCCAGCAGGCTTGGCTCCCAGTTTTTGACCGACGTGGTGACCAGCTGTTTAGACCGGTAGTAGTAGATCGGGATGATCGGCAGTTCGTCCATCAGGATT
>JBNLGU010000084.1:0-12077 GCA_050306215.1 Pontiella sp. | reverse complement strand
GCTTGGCCTGCATGCTTTGCAACTGCTGGAAGAATTCCTGGATGGCATCGACCGAGGTTGCCGAACGGAACATGGCGTTGGCGATCTCTTCGTAGATGCGGTCCATCAGGTCCATGAAGAGGGTGTAGGCTTCGCGCTTGTATTCCACCAGCGGGTCGCGCTGTCCATAGGCGCGCAGGCCGATGCTTTCGCGCAGGCTGTCCATGTTGCGGAGGTATTCCTGCCAATGTTCGTCGATCGCCTGCAGGATCAGGTGGCGTTCGAGGCGATTGAGCGACTCGTCGTTTTCGTGGTGCGCCTTGAGGGTGTAGGCTTCCTTGACCCGGCTCATGACGCTGTCCGCGAGGTTGTCGGCGGTTTTTTCTTCCGGAAGGTCCGCTTCCGAGATGCCGAGCGGGAACGTGGTGTTGACCCACACGACAAACTCGTGCAGCGCGGTTTCCGTCTTGGCGGCCGCCGCGACCTCGGCGCGCGAGAACACCGCGTTTTCGACGGAGCCCAGGAGTTGTTCGCGCGGATTGTCGGTGGTCAACGCTTCGGAGCGGAATCCATAGATCTCGCTACGCTGGGCATTCATCACGTCGTCGTACTCCAGCGTGCGCTTGCGCATCATGAAATTCTGCTGCTCGACACGGCGCTGGGCGGTTTCGATCGATTTGTTCAGCCACGGATGTTCGAGGACCTCGCCCTCCTGGATACCGAGGCGCTCCATGATGCTGGAAATGCGGTCGGACCCGAACAGGCGCATGAGGTTGTCTTCCAGCGAAACGTAGAAGCGGGTCACGCCGGGGTCGCCCTGGCGGGCGGAACGGCCGCGCAGCTGGCGGTCGATACGGCGGGATTCATGGCGCTCGGACGCGATCACGTAGAGACCGCATGGATTTTCCTCGAGCACCTTGCGCAGCGGCTTGCCGTCGACCTTGCTCTCCAGCGAGAACGTCGTCGACTTGATGTCCTCGTCCTTCAGGTAGACCACGCCCTGACCCAGCTTGATGTCGGTACCGCGGCCGGCCATGTTGGTGGCGATGGTTACGGCGCCCGGCTGGCCGGCGTTGGCCACGATCTCGGCTTCGCGCGCATGGTTTTTGGCGTTCAGGACGTTGTGCACGATGTTTTCGCGGCGCAGCATGCGGCTGAGGACTTCGGAAGTTTCGACCGCCACCGTACCCACGAGTACCGGTTGCTTGCGGGCATGGGCCGCCTTGATCTCGTCGATGACCGCTTTGAACTTTTCGCGCTGGGTCTTGTAGACCTGGTCGTTGAGGTCGACGCGGCGCACGGGTCGGTTGGTCGGAATGACCATTACATCGAGGCCATAAATCTGGTGGAATTCATCGGCTTCGGTTTCGGCGGTACCGGTCATGCCCGAAAGCTTGTCGTACATGCGGAAATAGTTCTGGATGGTGATGGTTGCGAGCGTCTGCGTTTCGCGCTCGATCTTCACGCCTTCCTTGGCTTCGACCGCCTGGTGCAGGCCGTCGCTCCACCGGCGGCCGACCATCAGGCGGCCGGTGTGCTCGTCCACAATATGCACCTGTCCGTCCTGCACCACGTAGTCGACGTCTTTTTCGTAGACGCTATAGGCGCGGATCAACTGGTCGACGGCGTGGATGCGTTCGTTGCGCAGGGCATAGTCTTCCTGGATCGACCTGCGCTTTTCCATGATGTCTTCGGGCGACAGGTCGGTTTCCCCGTCCAGCTCGGCCATCATGGACACCATATCGGGGAGCACATACATTTCCGGATCGCTGGGATTCAGCTCGGCGCAACCTTTTTCCGTCAGGCTGGCATCGTGCCCCTTTTCATCGATCGTGAAGAACAGCTCCTGCCGCAGGGCGCGCGCCATTTCCTTGCGCATGTCGGAAAGCATGGTCAACTGGGTCTTTTCAAGCAGCTTGCGCAGCTTGACGTCCTCGATCATGTGCATGAGCTGCTTGTTTTTCGGCATGCCTTCATACACCTGATACAACTTGAGTGCGGCCTCGTCGTCTTCGCCGGCGTCCAGCAGGTCCTTGGCTTCCTTGAGCAGGCTCGTGCACAGGTCGCGCTGACGGCGTACAAGGCGCGAGGCCGCCGGCTGCAGCTCGCTGTATTGCGTCGAGGAGTAGGGGGCCGGGCCGGAAATGATCAACGGTGTGCGGGCTTCATCGATCAGGATCGAGTCGATTTCGTCGACGATGGCGAAGGCGTGGCCCTTCTGCTGCACCATGTCCTCGGCGCTGTAGGCCATATTATCGCGCAGGTAGTCGAAGCCGAACTCGGAATTGGTGCCGTAGGTGATGTCGCGCAGGTACATTTCGCGCCGTTCGGCCTGCGGCATCATGTTGCGCAGGCACCCGACCGTCAGGCCGAGCCACTGGTACAGATGGCCCATCCATTCGGAGTCGCGTTTGGAATGGTAGTCCGAGGTGGTGATGACGTGTACGCCGCGGCCGTTCAGGGCGTTGAGGTAGACGGGCAGCGTGGCCACCAGGGTCTTGCCCTCGCCGGTGGCCATTTCCGCAATCATGCCCTTGTGGATGGCCAGGCCGCCGATCAGCTGGACATCGAAATGGACCATGTTCCAGTCGAGCATGTGCCCGCATACTTCCACCTCTGTTCCGCAGAGCCGGCGGGCGGCATTCTTCACCACTGCAAATGCTTCGAGCTCAATATCCTCCAGCGATTCGCCGTTTTTCAGGCGGTTCTGGAATTCAGGGGTCTTTGCCTGCAATTGTTCGTCGGTCAGCGCCTTGTATTCCTCGTCGAGGGCGTTGATCTTTTCGACCAACGGGCGCATCTTCTTGAGGTCGCGCTCGTTCTTCGAGCCGATAATTTTCTTCAAAATCCAATTCATGATGTTTCCTGTATTTGCAAAAGAGGATGAAAACTACTCTATTTCCCTTCCCCCCTCAAGCAGGGATTAAACCTCGCTTCGGTCTTCGGCACCCTGTTCCGGGCCTTGATTATCAAGGCTGTTTGCTTTTGTAATAACTTGAAACGAAACCAGGCAATGCATAGCATTTCGGCCATGAAAAGCGACGGAGTTCCGATCCCTCTGGTGGTGTACGGCGTACCGTTCCACAACGTATCCTGTTCCGAGGCCATCGACTGGATCGTGGAGCGGGGCCGGTCCGGCCGTCCGGCCTGCATTGCGACGGCCAACCTGGATTTTGTGACCCGCGCCTGGAGCGACCCGGAGCTGCAGCGGATTCTCATCGAGGCCGACCTCGTGCTGGCGGACGGATTCCCGATCGTACGCCTGGCTCCTTTTTTCGGACCGAAGCTAAAGGGCCGTGTGACCGGTTCCGACCTGACGCCGATGCTGGCGGAGCGGGCGGCCCGGGAGGGTTTGAGCCTGTATGGTCTCGGCAGTGCTGCCGGCGTGGCCGAAGAGGCCATGCGCATCCTGAAGGAACGGCATCCGGAATTGAAGATTGCCGGAACCTATTCCCCTCCGTTCGCCCCGTTGCTGGAAATGGACCATCGCAGCATTCTCAAGCGGCTCGAAATCGCCCAACCCGATATCCTTTTTGTCGCGATGGGTGCGCCCAAGCAGGAAAAGTTCATCAGCATGCACGTGCGCGGATGGAACATACCGGTGGCCATGGGGGTTGGAGCCTCGCTTGATTTCATTACCGGAGAACAAACACGCGCGCCGATCTGGATGCGCAACATCGGGCTGGAATGGCTGTGGCGCATCTGCTGCGAACCCCGCCGCCTCTTTTGCCGCTACCTGTCCAACCTGCGGTTCCTGGTTTCGGCCACGCAAAAAATGATCTCGATCCACTATATGGCCGACCGGCCCAATTCGGCCCGGCCGCTCGAGGATGCGGAGGTGGAACGGTTGGAGCAGGGCGGGGTTGTGGTCGAACGGTTCATGGGGCTCAAGGACGAAGAGGCGGCCAACGCCTTTGTGGAAGGCTTGATGGAGATGTCCGCCAACCGCAATATCTTGCTGGATGTTCACACCGTGCCATGGCTCAACAGCATGGAACTCGGGGCATTGCTGGAACTCAACAAAGCCTGCCGCCATCGGGGCCGGCGGTTGATTCTGTACGCGCCGCGTCCAAAGGTCCGCCGGTTGCTCGACACCTGCCGGTTGCTCGACTTCTTCGACACCGCGATCCGGTTGGACGAAGTGGAAAAAATGGTCAAGAACCTCGATGAACACGGGGATGGCTCGACCGTATATCTGGAAGGTTCGCTCACCCTTGAGCTGCCCATGGAGCTGACGGCAGCCACACTTCCCGATTTTGAGCGCGAAACGGATTTCATCCACCGCGAATTGCAGTCGCAGGGCATTCTCAAGACCGTGTCGGTTGATGCCTCCCAGCTGGATTTTATCGACAGCTCCGGTCTGGGATTCCTGATCGCGCTGAAAAAAGCCACGCAGGACGAAGGGGTGTCGATGTCCATTTCCAACCTCGGCGGCAAGGCCCGCCGCGTCTTCGAAATCGCCCGCGTCGACAAGGTTTTGCTACACGCCTGAGATGACGAAGGTGGGATCTTTCAGGGGATGGTTTTGCGCTGGATTTCGATATCGCTGACGGGTTCGCAGCAACAGGGAAGGATTTCGTTTTCGCGCAGGCAGGCGAGCGGCGGGCCGCCGGGATAGCGGACCTGTCCGCGGAGTAGCTTGACCCGGCAGCTTCCGCAGAAGCCCGCCCGGCAATGGCTCTCCATCTCAACGCCTTGTTTTTCGAGACAGTCGAGGATGTTCCGTTCCCTGGTCTCGTCGAACGGAAGCGGCTTCAGGAGCTCATCCACATATACCCGGTGCGGCATGGCCTAGAGCTCGAATTCGGCGAAGTCGCTACTGTCGACGGAGGAGTCGACCTGTCCGACGAGGTAGGAGGAGATTTCGGCTTCCTGCGGCGCGACCTGCACGTTGTCGCTGACGAGGTAGGAGTTGATCCATGGCAGCGGGTTGGATTTGATGTCAAAGTTGGCTTCGTAGCCGATAGCTTGCAGCCGCTGGTTGCTGATGTATTCGATGTACTGCTTGAGGATGGCGGCGTTGAGGCCGATCATCGAGCCGTCCTTGAACAGATAGTCGGCCCAGGCTTTTTCCTGCTCCACCACATCGAGGAAGAGCAGCCGTCCGGTCTCGTGCAGCTCGTTGGCGATTTCGGCCATTTCGGGGTCGTCGCTGCCATTATTCCAGAGGTTGAGCATGTGTTGCGTTCCGGTCAGGTGGAGCGCCTCGTCGCGGGCGATGAGTTTGATGATCTTGGCGTTGCCTTCGAGCAGTTCCCGTTCGGAGAAGGCGAAGGAGCAGGCGAAGGAGACGTAGAAGCGAATCGCTTCGAGGCCGTTGATGGCGCAGATGGCGAGGTAGAGTCGTTTCTTGAGTTCGCGCAGGTCGACGCGCTTGGCTTCGCCGTCGATCACGATCTCGCCTTCGCCGTGCACATGGTAGAACTGGGTGAACCGGATCAGTTCGTCGTAGTAGCGTGTGATGCCCTGGGCACGATCGATGATGCTTTCGTTGACGACGATATCGTCAAAAACCGGTGCCGGATCGGAAAACAGGTTGCGCAGGATGTGGGTGTAGGAACGTGAATGGATGGTTTCGGCAAAGGCCCAGGTTTCGATCCACGTCTCCATTTCCGGTAGCGATGCCAGCGGGAGCAGCGCAATGTTGACGCTGCGGGCCGCGACGGAATCGAGCAGCGTCTGGTATTTGAGGTTGGAGATGAAGATGTGCTTTTCGCTCTCGGTCAGCGACTGCCAGTCGGCGCGGTCGCGGGAAATGTCGACCTCCTCCGGCCGCCAGAAAAAGGAGAGCTGTTTTTCGATGAGGCCCTCGAAGATCGAGTGCCGCTGTTGATCGAAGCGCGAAACGTTGACGCTGTTGCCCAGGAACATGGGTTCGGTAAGCGGGTCGTTGCTGCTTTGTCGGAAGGTAGAAAAGGCCATGGATGGATTCTCCTGGGTTAGATTTTGCACGCACCGCCGGCGCAGTCGTCGGATTGGATATCTGCCTGCTGGTCGGATGCGCCGTCGCGGGTGTTGTGGTAGTAGAGGGTCTTCACGCCCAGCTTGTAGGCGGTGAGCATGTCCTTGATGATCTGCTTGACCGGTACCTTGCCGTTGGGGAAGCGCGTGGGATCGTAGTTGGTATTGGCGGAAATGGTCTGGTCGACAAATTTCTGCATAATCCCCACAAGCTCCAGATAACCGGTATTATCGGGAATGTTCCAAAGCAGTTCGTATTGTCCCTTCAGGGATTCGTATTCCGGTACGACCTGCTTGAGAATGCCGTCCTTGCTCGACTTGACACTGATCAGTCCGCGCGGCGGTTCGATACCGTTGGTGGCGTTGGAGATCTGCGACGAGGTTTCGGACGGCATCAATGCGGTCAGCGTGGAATTACGCAGGCCGTGTTCGGCAATCTCGGCGCGCAGCGTTTCCCAGTCGAGTTTCAGCGGTTCGTCGCATACTTCGTCGAGGGAGGACTTGTAGGTGTCGATCGGCAACCGGCCCTGTGCATAGGTGGTGTCGGGGAAGTCCGGGCAGGCGCCGAACTCGCGGGCGAGCTGGGCGGAGGCCTTGAGCAGGTGGAATTGAAGTGCCTCGAAGGTCTGGTGCGTGAGGGCCTTGGCGGACCCGTCGGAATAGCGCAGGCCGTTCTTGGCCAGGTAGTAGGCATAGTTGATGACGCCGATTCCCAGGGTGCGGCGGCGGATCGACGCCTTGCGCGCGGCGGGCAACGGATAGCCCTGGTAGTCGAGCAGGCTATCGAGCGCCCGCACGATCAGGTCGGCCAAGTCCCCAAGTTCATCGAGCGAATCGAGTGCGCCGAGGTTGACGGCGGATAGCGTGCAGAGCGCGATTTCGCCTTCGTCGTCGTTTACATCGTTGAGCGGTTTCGTGGGCAGCGCGATTTCCAGGCAGAGGTTGCTCTGGCGGATGGGGGCGATGGCGGGATTGAACGGGCTGTGGGTGTTGCAGTGGTCGACGTTCTGCAGATAGATGCGGCCGGTGCTGGCGCGTTCCCGGGCAAACAAGGAGAAGAGGTCGATGGCGGCCACCTGTTGCTTGCGGATCGTCGGGTCGTCTTCGTACTGCACATAGAGCCGTTCGAATTCGTCCTGGTCCGCGAAAAAGGCCTCATACAGCCCCGGCACGTCGCCGGGGCTGAACAGCGTGATGTTTTCGTTCTTGAGCAGCCGCTGGTACATCAGGCGGTTGAACTGCACGCCGTAGTCGAGGTGCCGTACCCGGTTTTCCTCCACGCCGCGGTTGTTCTTGAGCACCAGCAGGTCCTGCACCTCGTAGTGCCACAGCGGATAGAAGACCGTGGCCGAGCCGCCGCGTACACCGCCCTGCGAGCAGCTCTTTACCGCGGTCTGGAAATGCTTGTAGAACGGGATGCAGCCGGTATGGAACGCCTCGCCGTTGCGGATCGGGCTGCCGAGGGCGCGGATGCGGCCGGCATTGATGCCGATGCCCGCGCGCTGGCTGACATATTTCACGATGGCGCTGGAGGTTGCATTGATCGAGTCGAGCGAGTCGCCGCATTCGATCAGCACGCAGGAGGAAAACTGGCGCGTCGGTGTGCGCACGCCGGCCATGATCGGCGTGGGCAATGAAAGCTTGAAGGTGGAGATGGCGTGGTAGAAACGCTCTACATAATCCAGCCGCGTCGCCTGCGGATAATGGGCAAACAGACAGGCTGCGACGAGGACATACAGAAATTGGGGGCTTTCGTAGATGCGGCCGGTCACGCGGTCCTGCACCAGATACTTGCCTTCCAGCTGCTTGACGGCTGCATAGCTGAAGGTCAGGTCGCGGTTGTGGTCGATGAAGCAGTCCATCGCCTCGAACTCCTGCTTCGAATAGTCTTCGAGCAGGTGCGCGTCGTAGCGCCCGGCCCGCACCATCTTGCAGACATGCTCGAACAGGGATGGCGGTGTAAAGCGGCCATAGGATTTCTTGCGCAAATGGAACACCGCCAAACGGGCAGCCAGATACTGGTAGTCCGGCGTCTCTTCCGAAATCAGGTCGGCTGCGGCTTTGATGGTCGTTTCGTGGATATCCTCGGTTTTGATGCCGTCGAACATGTGGATCTGCGCCTTCAGCTCCACCTGTGAAACGGATACGTTCTCCAGTCCCTCGGCCGCCCAGGTAATCACCCGATGGATTTTTTCCAGATCCATCGGCTCCTTCTGTCCGCTGCGTTTTGTTACCAGCAGTTCCGCGCTCATAGCTTCCCTTTCAATGCCTTATGCATTTAATACCATATATAGTGTTTTGCGTTCTCAGTTAGTACAACATATGGATCTAAATGGGTATCACAAGTCCGAATTGCGGATTTGTCGCAACGAACTGGGTTCCAAGCGCTTTTCTGGTGTGGTTTTCGCGTTGGCTGAGTTGTTGGAGGGGCAGACGCTGTCCCCCGGCGCACGGCTCCGAAAGATCGCGAGTCTTCGGCGTATGCCCCTCCACCGAGGTGCTATGGTTTTGTTACAGATGCTCTAGCCGCTTGCCAGCTTATGCGCCCATCGGGTGGTTTCGGGAAGTCGGTAACGGGTGGTGCAATGCATTACGAATCGGACGGCGGACTCCATGCCGACGCGGTGGCCGGGGGAGATGAAGAGCGGTTTGACGTTGGCGCGGGTGCGCAGGACCACGCCGATTTGATCCCCTTTGTGCAGCAACGGAACGTGGTTGCCTTTTTCCTTCGGCACTTCGGCATGGGTACCGATTAGGCGCGACTTGGCCACGCCGACAGCAGGGATGTCCGTCAACAGACCCAGATGTGCAGCAATGCCGAACCGGCGCGGATGGGCGATACCCTGGCCGTCGCACAGCAGCAGATCGGGCACCGCCTCCAGCTTCAGCATGGCTTCCAGCACGGCGGGAATTTCGCGGAAGGAGAGCAGGCCGGGAACATAGGGGAAGGTCGTTGGCCGCCGGGCAATAACGGATTCGATCAGCTCCAGCGATTCAAAGTCGAGCACGGCAATCGCTGCTCGGGTAATCGTGTTGTTTTCCTCGAAGCCGACATCTACACCTGCCACGGTTTTGATTTCGCCGAAATCGTCATGCAGCACCACTCGGTCCAGCAGCGATTTCTGGATCGCGATCGCTTCCTTCGGGCTGACATCCCACTGATGCATTTATCCCTCCTTGACTTGTCTCACCACCCGCTCGCAAGCTCGCTGAAGACAGGAAGGGCACGAAGAGAGAGGCCAGCAGAACTTCGTGTTCTTCGTATCTTCGTGGTTATAACCTTTTGAAGGTCTCTAGAAATTCGTCGATTTCGGTTGCGGTATGGGCCGCGGAGACGAAGGCGACTTCGAACGCGCTCGGCGGCGTGTAGAAGCCGTTTATGAGCATGTGGTGGAAGTAGCGAGCGTGCTCCTTGGCATTGCATGCTTTCGAGTCGTCGAGGTTCCGGACGGCTTCCTTGCGGAAGAAGGGCGTAAACATACCGCCCCGTTGGGCACAGTGCAAATCCAACCCCTTATCAGCGGCAATACGGTTGATTCCTTCGGCCAGTTTTTTCCCCAGGGCTTCCATATGCGGATATGGATTTTCATCGCGCAGCAGTTCGAGCGTCTTCATGCCGGCGGCAACAGCTACCGGATTCCCGCTGAGCGTGCCGGCCTGGTAAACAGGGCCAAGCGGCGCGAGCTTGGACATGATTTCAGTATTGGCGCCGATGGCTCCGATGGGCATGCCGCCGCCGATGATTTTCCCGAGCGTGGTGATGTCCGGCGTTATGCCGCGTAGGTGTCCGTAGGTGGTGGCACCGAGCCGGAAGCCGTTGATCACTTCGTCAAAGATTAGCAACGCGCCGCAGTCGGCGGTGGCAGCGCGCAGGCCTTCGAGGAATCCGGGTTCCGGTTCAACCAAACCCATGTTTCCGGCAATCGGTTCGACGATCACGGCGGCGATTTCGTCGCCGTTGTTCTTCAGGATTTCCTGTACGGCGGCGAGATCGTTGTAGGGCGCGACAAATACTTCTTCGGTGGCGGCGGGGGAGACGCCGGCGGATGAGGTGATACCGCCGGTCAAAAGGCCGCTGCCGGAGGCGACCAGTAGGTAGTCGGAGTGGCCGTGGTAGCAGCCATCAAACTTGACGATCTTGCGCCGTCCCGTGTAGCCGCGTGCAAGCCGGATGGCGGTCATGACCGCTTCGGTTCCCGAACTGACGAGGCGCACCATTTCGATGTAGGGCACCAACTCGCAGATCAGTTCGGCAAACTCGGCTTCCTTGGCGGTATTGGCGCCGAAGCTGAGTCCATCGGCAGCCGATTTTGCGACGGCTTCCACGATTTCATCGCGTGCGTGGCCAAGGATCAACGGCCCCCACGATCCGCAAAAATCGATCAGCTCCGTTCCGTCTTCCGTCTGCACCTTCGTGCCCTTGCCCGACTTGAAATACACCGGCGTACCGCCCACGCCATTGAAGGCGCGCACGGGACTGTTTACCCCGCCGGGGATTACTTTCTTTGCCCGTTCAAACCATGCTGCTGAATTCATAATATGCTAGTCCCTGAAAAGTTCATTGTACTGGTTGGCCCAGTAGGAGATGAGGATGTCCGCGCCGGCGCGAACCAGTGCGGCGGTCGATTCCTGCACCATGCCCTTGAGGTCGCCCCAGCCGCGTTGGGCGGTGGCGTGGAGCATGGAATACTCGCCGCTGACGTTGTAGGCCGCGATCGGCAGATCGGTCGCTTCGCGCATTTTGGCGAGGATATCGAGATAGAAGATTGAGGGCTTGATCATCAGCATGTCGGCGCCTTCGGCCTCGTCGAATTCCGATTCGCGCAGCGCGGTGCGCAAGTCGCCGTACGAAGCCTGATAGCCCTTGCGGTCGCCCTGTCCGGGCTTCGATTTTTCCGCATCGCGGAACGGTCCGTACATCGAGGAGGCAAACTTGGTGGAGTAGCTCATCAGGATCGCATCCTTGAGGCCGTTTTCATCCAGTCCTGCACGAATGGCCTGGATCTGCCCGTCCATCATGGCGCTGGGGGCCACGATATCGGCGCCGGCGGCGGCATGAGAGACGCAGATTTTGGCAAGGTTGGCAATGGCCGAATCATTCTCCACGGCTCCGGTTTCGGTCAGCGGGCCGCAGTGGCCGTGGTCGGTATAGGCGCAGACGCAGGCGTCGGCCGCAACAACCAGATCGGGGAATTCCTTCTTCACGGCACGGATGGCGCGCTGGACGGTCCCTTCGTCGTTCCACGCTTCAGAGCCCTGGGAATCCTTTTGGGAATCTTCCGCCAACCCGAACAGCAGGAGGCTGCCTATGCCGTTGGCGACCAAAGGCTCAAGGTCGAGCAGAAGCTGGTCAATGGACAGCCGGTTTTGGCCGGGCATGGATTCAATTTCCTCGCGCTTTCCTTCGCCATCGATCACGAACGTTGGCCACATGAATTTTTCCGGGCCGGGCAGGGGCGCGTCGATCATGCGGCGGATTGAGGCATTCTGGCGCAGGCGCCTAAGTCGTACTTCGGGAAACATGGATTCACTCCTCTATGTAAGGATGAAAAGATAACGGTTTTCGTCGGGTATGCAAGCGGTCTTGCACCCTGCAATACGGACTTGCCGGATTGCGGTTTTGGAAATATATATTCCGTACTTCAGGTGGGGCGGTAGCTCAATTGGGAGAGCGTCGCGTTCGCAATGCGAAGGTCGAGGGTTCGATCCCCTTCCGCTCCACCATTTTCTCCCACTATTCCGTTTCGTCCAGCGTTCTCAATTACCGAACGAAAATCTTGGTGGCTTCGCTGCCTTCCTCTTCATAGGGATGCACCGGCTTGGGCCTGCACGCGTTCGGCGAGGGTGCTGAATTTCCCAACAAGGCGCATTTGCTCATCGGTCATTTTGGTTTGCATGTGTTGCTTCACATAGTCGATGGCTTCCGGGGCCGATAGCTTCATGACGTCGCGAACGATGCAACAGGTCATGACGCCGGTGCGGCCCACGCCGGCGTTGCAGTGGACCGCCACATTCGCCCCGGCCCGTAGATAGCCCGCCGCCCTGTCCACGACCTTCGAGATTTCGTGCAGGTCCGGGCTGGTATAGTCGGCAAAAGGGAAGCGGATCGGTTCGATGGCGTTCTTCTTGTATATGCC
>JBNLGU010000083.1:0-12253 GCA_050306215.1 Pontiella sp. | reverse complement strand
GACGGGCTGAAATCGACCATCGCACTGGTGCGCCAGCTTTCGCCAAACTCCTCCCTGGCCTCGCCGGGTTCCTTCGATTCGTTGATCAATCCGACCTGTTCCCAGCGCAGTCCGCCGCGCCAGCGGGGGAGGAACCCATAGGTGCCCTGGACATAGTAGCCGTCCTGCTCCGCCTCCAGCTGGCCTCCAGCTCCCTGCAGGTCGAGGTCGGTGTTGCGGAGGAAATACTCCGCCTGCAACGTCGCATCGCCCTGCCCGTAGGCGCGGGCGGAATCGTACTTGTAGACCACGTCGCCGCCGCAGAACCAGTTGACGCCGTCGTAGAAGTTGGTCGATGCGACTTCTTCGTGGATTTCCTGGTGGCTGCCTGACGCGCCGAACAGGCCCAGTTGCAGCGCGTGGTTGTCGGACTGCAGCGGGGCGAGCTTGATCCAGCCGACGCCGAGGCGCGGCCCGTCGTTGACCGGCAATTCGTCCGCCTCCTGCTGGACATACATCTTTTCGTTATCGCCTTGGAACGCTTCCACGCCCACCAGCAGGTAGACCGGGGTGGGGGCCAGCCAGGAAAGCTGGACTCCCTTGTCGTTCAGACCATGGTCGCCCAGCGCCAGCTCGTAGATCAGTGGCCGGTCGGCAAAGTCCCATTGGTGGGCATGCTGGGCGTTGATGTAGCCGAAGTCGCTGAAAAACTTGCCGGCCTTGGCCTGGAGTCCCCAGGGCAGGCCGGTGGTTTGGATTTCGGCGGTCTCCATTTCGGCACCCGCTTCCGAAATGGCGGCGATGGCCGAGGCCTTGAAGTAGCTGTCGATATCCGCCGAAAACTGGATTTCGAGATGGCGGAGGTTGAATCCGTTTTCCATGCCGTGTTCATGTTCGTGGTCGTGACCGCCGTGGGCGTGGCCGAAGCCGGATATCTCCTCCTTGGTGTGACTCATGCCCTCTTCGGAATCCTCGTGGTAATACATGCCGTCGACGATGACCGACACGGCGGGATTGAACGCCTTGAGCGATGCGTCGTCCGCATAGGTGTGCGCAAGCAGGCCCGACGCAACCAGCGCGGGCACAATGAATTGTTTCATTATAAAAATCTCCGTTTATATATTCAAATGACTGCAAGTCCCGGGGCGGGACGATTGGCTTTGGATTATGCAGTCATGAACGGAGGGGCGCGGGCCTGGTGGGGAAGCGGTTGGAAGCGATCGGGTTTCGGAACCGATATTGAAACCACGTCGGTCAAAAGGAGTGCCGACTCTACCGAAACATCGGTTTCGCTTGTTTGGGCAGGCAGTGTCAGCAGGTGGCAAAGTGCGCAGGAGTCGTGCGCGGTTTGGCCATGCTCGTGCTCGTGGGAGGCGAGGTGCGCGTATGGAAGCACTACCATCATCAGAAGGTAGAGCATTGCCACAATGGTGCGTCCCGGTTTCACGCGGCATAGAAAATCGCAATGGCCGGGATTCGTCAAGCGCCAATCCGGACCGGATCGGTACTTGATTGTTCGTTCTGGAAATTGGACGAAAAACCCGGTTGATTTCCAAAAGGGGAGTGTGTAGCTTTCCCGACTCGTTCCGCTTTAGGAGAGGTGTCTGAGTGGTTTAAAGAGCACGCTTGGAAAGCGTGTGTGCGTTAATAGCGTACCGGGGGTTCGAATCCCCCCCTCTCCGCCACTTTTCCGCATGACGGGAAAGTGCGCGCCGAAGCCGTTGGCGAAGGCGGGCCGAAATATCGCTTTTATGCGAGCGTAGCTCAGTGGTAGAGCTTCACCTTGCCAAGGTGAATGTCGAGAGTTCGAATCTCTTCGCTCGCTCCATTTCAATCCCCGTCCTGTTCGCAGGGCGGGGATTTCTTGTTGGGACATGGAGGCGGTAGCTTGACCCCGCCCCCATCCTTTATGGAGAGTCCATTACAGCCCCAAAAACTGGATGGCGAGGCCGGAGCAGCAGATGGCGGCGCCTGCGAGGGCGTGGCTGAAGCGTTCCATCGAACCCAACTTGACAAAGCCGATGCCCCACGAGGAAACCAGCACGATTGTCGTCATGGTGCCGATGGTTACGGCCGCAAAGATGGACGCAACAACGAGGACCCCGGCCAGGCTGTGTTCGTAGGCCGGGTACATGATCAGCGGAATCAGGGGTTCGCACGGTCCGAGCACGAAAATGGTGAACAGTACCCACGGGGTTATGTTGCGGGCTTCGACCTTGTGCGCGTGGGCGTGGCCGTGGGCATGCACATGCTCATGCGTATGCTCAACCAGCCCGTTGTGCACGTGCACATGGGTGTGGGGCTTGTTTTTGAGCGCGCGGTGGATGCCCCACACGCAGTAGGTGAAGCCGAATATGATCAAGGCCTGCGCCGCCAGGTTTCCGCGGTAGGCTTCGAATGCCTCCAGCTTGCCCAGCGCCAACCCGAAGGCCACTCCGATCAAGCCCAGTACGACCGAGCTCAGGACATGCCCCAATCCGCACAGGAAGGTGATGGTCACGGTGCGCGGCATAGACCAGCCGCGCGCCTTTTTCATGACAATAAACGGAAGATAGTGGTCCGGCCCCAACAGGGTATGTACAAGCCCGATGGATGCCGCCGTACCGGCCAATAGCATGATGGATTCATTCATACCGCACCTCCAGAAAACCCCGTCAGCATATTGGTTTCCGCTTCGAAGTCCATTCGATTTTCCGCGGATAAGCTAAGGACGGGTCGGGTGCGGTGGAAGAATAAACTAAAGCGGAGGCTACGGATTGTTGTCTTCCGGCATTTGTGGTAGAAGAAATGCGAATCGTTTACAAGGAACTGACGATCATGCCGTTAACGATTGCACATCCTGCCGCCGTGATGCCGTTCCGGCACAGCCGGTTGCCGATATCCGCGCTGGTGATCGGAAGCCTGATACCGGACCTGGAATATTTCCTGCATCTTGCGCCGCGCAGTGATTTCAGCCACTCCGCGCTCGGACTGTTTACCTTCTGCATTCCTGCCGGGCTCGTGGCCCTATGGATCTTCCACTATATCTGGAAGCGGCCGCTGCTTGCCATGGCGGGCGGAAGTTCCGAGCATTACAAGCTCTTCCATTTCTGGCCGCTTTCCCGTCTTTTCATGGTCTGCTGCGAGCTTCTCATCGGCGCCCTGATCCATAATCTATGGGATTCGTTCACGCATGACTATGGCTGGCTGGTACAGCGTGTCGAAGGATTGCGCCAAGGCGTTCCGCTGGGCCGGCTGGAGCTGCCGCTTTACCAGATTCTGAACCTCATAAGCAGTGTGTTTGGAATCGGCGTCCTGGTGTTTGTGGCGTTTTACCACCGCCGCTGGACCTGGCGGGCGGTGACGCATCACTGGCCCCTGATGGTGGTCGCGGGCTGGATGACCATTGGCGGGGGCGTCGCGCTGGGCATGCTCGTCGCGGGAGATGTTTCCACCGCCGAGGGCCTGCATCGCTGGCCGGGTTGCGGCCTCGTGGTCGGGAGCCTGATTCTCACATCCGTCATCACCTTCTTCAGCCTGCTGTGGCACCTGCACCACCACAAGCCCGGATCCGTTTTGTAGACCCCATACCTTCGAAATACCTGAATTCAGAGCTACTCACAGAGCGGTTGGTTCGGTAGCTTGTTGGGCCTTTGGGAAAGCTATGATCGATTTTATCCAGGTAAGTAAGCAGTTCGGCACGCAGGATGTGCTGAAGTCGGTGACGTTCCGGATCAATGCGGGCGAGCGCATTGGCATCGTTGGCCCAAACGGAGCCGGCAAGTCCACCATTTTCAGCCTCATCAGTCATGACATCGAGGCCGATAAGGGTGAAATCGGCATCCCCAAGCATACGCGGATCGGCTACCTGCATCAGCAGCTCAACCCGCATGCCGTGGATCTCAATCTGCTCGACTACACCGAGGACTCGATCCCCGAGCTGAAAACCATCCCCGCAAAAATCCATAAACTGGAAGCCAAGCTGGAATCAATGGATGCGTCCGAGAAACAACGGGCGTTGAAGCGGATCGGAGACCTGCAGCATGAGTTCGAACATTTGGGCGGGTATGAAATGCGGGCCCGTGCCGAAGCCGCGCTTAGCGGGCTGGGTTTTCACGAGAAGGAATTTTCCCGGCCTTTCGCGTCGTTTTCGGGTGGCTGGCAGATGCGCGCCGAGCTGGCGCGTACGCTGATTGCGAATCCCGACCTGCTGATGCTCGACGAGCCCTCCAACTTTCTTGACCTCCCGGCGGTGGAATGGTTGCAGAAGTTCCTGCGAGCCTATGAAGGCACTATGCTATTGATTTCGCACGACCGCTACCTCCTGCGCTCGCTGGCCAACATCACGCTGGAAATAGCGGGCGGCAACGCCACGCGCTATCAGGGCGGCTACGATTATTATCTGAAGGAACGCGAAGAGCGAATTCATCATCAGCTTGCGGCGAAGAAAAATCAGGACCGCGAAATTGAGCAGATCGAAAGTTTCATCCGTCGGTTCCGGGCGAAAAGCACAAAGGCCGCACAGGTGCAGAGCCGGATTAAACAGCTCGAAAAGATCGAGCGGCTGGATGCGCCCGCCACCGTTGCGAACAACTCCAAAATCCGCCTGGCTGATCCGCCGCATTCGGGTCACGAAATCATTCGTCTCGAAAAGAGCGGGATAACCTACGATGGCGAGCGCTGGATTTTTAAGGATCTGGATCTCAACATTAACCGTGGCGAAAAAGTGGCGCTGGTTGGCTACAACGGGATGGGCAAGACCACGCTGTTGCGGACGCTGGCGGGCGCGCTGGAGCTGAGCGCCGGCAAACGGGTGCTGGGCCACAAGGTCGTCATCGGCTATCAGTCGCAGGACTTCGCGGAAACCATGCCGCCGGAAAAGTCGGTCTATCACATTGTTAAGGAAGGTAATTCCACCGCTTCGGAATCCGATGTCCGGAAGTTGCTCGGTGGATTTGGCTTCAGCGGTGACTCGGTCGACAAAAAGTGCGAGGTGCTCAGCGGGGGCGAAAAAATCCGTCTGGCTTTCGCCCGTCTTTTCATTGATCCACCTAACTTTCTTTTGCTCGACGAGCCGACTACGCATCTCGATGTCAACGGCCGCGAAGCGCTCGAATCGGCGCTGAAGGATTACAAGGGCGCGCTCTGCGTCGTCAGCCATGACGTAACCTTCGTTCGGGAGATTGCGCAGCATATCGTCGCGATCGATGATACGGGTGTCACTCGTTACCCCGGTGGATACGATTACTATCTGGAGAAGGTTTCAGCGCGAGAGGGCGAGGGGGAGAAGGGGAGTGTGGGCGATGGAGGGGCGACGTCCCCGTCGACCGAACCGGCAAAGCCGGTAGAGAAGGGCAAGGAAGCGCGTAAGGCGCGCGCCCAGCAGCGCGAGGCGGAAAAGGCGCTGAAGAAGATCGAGTCAAAGATTGAAAAGCTGACCGAAGAGCAGACGGCACTTACCGATGAAATAATGTCGCGCCGCGATGCCGACTTTGCCGCCATCAACACCCGTCTTGCCCAGATCCAAAAGGAAATCTCCTCGCTGGAATCCGACTGGGAAGCCACGGCCGAAGCGCTGGAAGCATGACATCTTCCGGGGATCAATGCTGTTTTCCGGTGTATTCCGCGCCGTGCATCCTTCGCCGCAAATTCCCCCTTTTAATCAATTGACTAAACCGGTGTGGCGACTATTTTGGTCGCATGATTAAATTTATGGAGGGGACGGATGTCTGCCTATTCCGGCGGTGAAACAACCAAAGAGAAGATCGTCAATGCGGCCGGTGAACTGGCTGGCGAGCTGGGACTGGACAACGTAACCACCCGAGCGGTGGCCGAGCGTTCCGGCGAAAACATTGGAAGCATCCACTATCATTTCGGCGGCAAGAACGGCCTCTTCGAGGCGGTGGTCCGCGAGGCGAAGCGGTATTGCCTGAACAAGGCGTACGAGGACCGTCTCGATGCAATGGACGAGGCATGCAGTCCTGCGGAATTTTCCGCGGCGGTGCGTTTGATCGTGCAAACCGAAGTGACGGACCTATTCCGCTCCAATCGCCCGGCTTGGCACTCGCACCTCATCTACCAGGTGCTGCAGCGCGACGACCGGCTGTATGATCTGGTGATGGCGGAAATGATGGATCCCAACCTGGCGTCGCTGATCCGCTTTTTCCGGCTGATCAAACCGTCGTGGAGCGAAGAGGATGCCTTCCTCCAGGTGATGGTCGTGCTGATGCCGATCTTTTCCCATGCCACCTATATGAAGGCCATTCGGCGGTCTCTGGGGGTGGAGTCCTATTCGGAATCGTATTTGCAGAAATTAGAGAATGTATTGGTCCGTCAGACCCAATTGTTATTGGGTCTGCCTGAAGATCTTTAATAAATAGGAGAGAGTCCAATGTTTAAAATTATCGGACGTTTGGTCGTTGTAATAATCCTGATTGGTTTGGGATTTTTGATTCGTGGTTTCATGCCTGCGGGCGGGCCGCCGCCGGGAATGGGCGGAATGCAGATGCCGCCGGCCACCGTGAAGGTGATGGAAGTGCGTGAGACGCTACTGGCCGTGGCGGACGAGTATATTGCCGGCGTCGAGCCGATGCAGGATGTGGCGATCCGCCCCGAGGTCGCCGGCCGGATCGAACAGGTCCACTTTGAAGAGGGCGCCCGCGTCTCCGAGGGCGACCTGCTCTTCACCATCGACCGCTCGGCTTACCAGGCGACCGCCGATGCCGCCAAGGCCGAAATGGTCCGTGCACAAAAACGCTACGACCGCCTGAAGCAGGCCGATGCGCGTAGTGTCTCCGCATCCGACCTCGAATCCGCCGAGAGCGACTGGCTGCGCGGCAAAGCCGCCTACGATCTGGCCACGGTCGATCTGGAGCGGACCGAAATCCGCGCGCCGATCAGCGGGCGCATCGGAGCCGCCATGGTCAAGAAGGGCAACTATGTGTCGCCGGGCGCGGTCGAACTGACCCGCATCGTGCAGACCGATCCGATCCGTGTGGTCTTTTCGCAGACCGACCGCGAATATCTCGCCATGCGCCGCCGCATGCTCGCCGGTCAGGCCGCCGCGCTCGAAGCGCAGGTGGTGCTGCCCGACGGCTCGCTGCTTCCAAACACCGGAAAGAAGGATTTCGACGACAACGCCATCAACCCTTCCACCGGTACCATTGCCGTGCGCTATCTGTTCGACAATCCCGACGGGCTACTGGTTCCGGGCGGCTACATCTCCGTGCGGCTCAGCAATCCGGCCGGCGAGAAGGGCATCCGGATTCCGCAGCGCGCCCTGCTGCTCGATAACGACGGCGCGTATGTGCTGACGGTGGACGAGGCCGGAACCGTCGGCGTCGCCCGTGTCGAGGCGGGGGCCCAGGTCGGGCCGGACGTCATCATCCGTTCCGGCCTGCAGCCGGGCGATCGCATTGTGACCGACGGCGTGCAGAAGGCCATGCCCGGCGCATCCGTTCAGGTGGTTCCTTCGGAGGGTTGATAAATGATATCCAGAGTATTCATTGAACGTCCGCGGCTGGCCGGGGTGATTTCCATCGTCCTGACCCTAGCCGGAATCATCTCCATCTTCGCGCTTCCGATTGCGCAGTATCCTCAGGTGACGCCGCCGCAGGTGGTCGTCCGCACCGCGTATCCCGGCGCCGGCGCCGAAGTGGTGGCCGACACCGTCGCCGCGCCGATCGAGGACGCGGTCAACGGGGTGGACAACATGATCTACATGTCGTCGAGCTCCGACAACTCCGGCGGCTATCAGCTGACGGTCACGTTCGAGGTCGGAACCGATCCGGACATCGCGCAGGTGCAGGTGCAGAACCGCGTTGCGCAGGCCGAGCCGCTGCTGCCGGGCGAAGTGACGCAGCAGGGGGTCACCGTCGAGACCGAATCGTCCGATATGCTCGGCTTCGTCATGGTCCAGTCGCCGGACGGCTCGCGGGACGAGCTGTTCATGAGCGACTACACCTACAAGGTCATCAAACCCGCGCTCGAACGCATCCCCGGCGTCAGTCGCGCGCAGGTCTACGCCCCGCGCTACAGCATGCGCGTCTGGATGGATTCCGACCGCCTCGCCGCGCTCGGTATGGGGGCCGATGATGTGATCGCCGCCATCCGCGCCCAGAACATCCAGGCCTCGGCCGGTGCGGTCGGCGGTGCGCCCGGCAACGGAGAGGCGATGTATACCCTCAAGGCGGAGGGCCGTTTGAACGACGTCAAAAGCTTCGAGGACATCGTGGTCCGAACCGGTGCCGCCGGCGCCGTGGTCCGGCTGAAGGATGTCGCCCGGGTGGAAAAGGGGGCCGACAACTATCTGTTCAGCGCAAAATACAACGGCAAGAGTGCGGTGGCCATCGGGGTCAGCCGCTCCGCCGGCTCCAATGCGCTCGACGCCATGAACGCCCTGCGCGTTGAACTCGCTTCGCTCTCCGCACAGTTTCCGGAGGGCATGGAAGTCTTCCTGCCCTACGACGCCACCGATTTCGTGCGCACCAGCATTCTCGAAATCGTCACCACGCTGCTGCTGACCGTGCTGCTTGTCGTGGTGGTCTGCTACGTCTTCCTGCAGGACTGGCGCGCCACGCTGGTGCCGTCGCTGACGATTCCGGTGTCCCTGTGCGCCACTTTCGCGGTGCTGATGGCCTTCGGCTACAGCATCAACACGCTCACACTGTTCGGCCTCGTACTGGCCATTGGTCTGGTGGTGGACGACGCCATTGTGGTGGTCGAGCGCGTTTTGCACCTGATGGAACACGAGGGGCTCGACCACAAGGCCGCCACGATCAAGGCGATGGAGCAGGTAACCGGTGCGGTGGTTGCCACGACGCTGGTTCTGCTCGCCATCTTCGTGCCGATCGGGTTTGTCGGCGGTATCGTTGGAAAAATCTACCAGCAGTTCGCGGTTGCCATTTCCGCGGCGGTCTTCTTTTCGACCGTCAACGCGCTGACGCTCAGTCCGGCCCTGTGCGGCGTGCTGCTGCGCGTGGTGAAGCCGAAGCAGCACGGTCCGCTACGCTGGTTTAATACGGGGCTCAGCCGGGTGCGCGGCCACTACGTCAACGCCGCGACCGGCCTGTCGCGGCGGCTGGTGCTCACCACCGTCATTTTGCTCGGCGCGGTTGGCGGTGCCTCCTTCCTGGCGGCGAACAGCCCGGCCTCCTTCTTGCCGGAAGAGGACCAGGGGGTCATCTTCGGTGCCCTGCAGCTACCGGAGGGCGCGACCCGCGCGCGGACCGAAGCCATGCTGGAGCGGGTCATCACGCCGCTCGGCAACGAGCCCGGCGTGGCCTATACCGTCGAGGTGACCGGCTTTTCCTTCATTGGCGGCTCCGGCGAAAACGTTGCCTTCTTCCTGTTTGGCCTCGATAGCTGGGACGAACGCCGCAGTCCGGAGCTTCAGCTCAATGCCATCCTGCAGAAACTACAGGGCGTCCTGGCCATGGAACCCGGTGCGCAGATCAACCTGTTTGCGCCCCCCGCCATCATGGGGCTGGGCGTCAGCAACGGCCTCGACATCCGGTTGCAGGCGATCGGTGACAACGACCCGCAGAAGCTCGGCAGCGTGATGCAGGGCTTCCTGATGCAGCTCAACATGATGCCGGAAACCATGTTCGCCTTCAGTGGATACTCGGCTGCCACGCCGCATTTGCAGCTGGAGGTCGACCGCGTGAAGGCCTCGCTGATGAACGTCGAGGTGGGCGACATCTTCGCCACGCTCCAGAACAACTTCGGCTCGCGCTACGTCAACGACGTGAACTTCGACGGACAGGTCAACCGCGCGATCGTACAGGCGGACGGTCCGTTCCGCGACCGCCAGGACGACATTGAAAAGCTCTATGTCAAAAGCCGCACCGGCGCGATGGTGCCGCTCGGTAGCGTACTGTCGGCGAAGCCGGTGCTCGCCCCGCGCGCCCTTGAGCGCTACAACAAGTTTTCGACCGCATCGATCACTGCCATGCTGATTCCGATCTTCAGTTCGGGGGACGTGATGAAGAAGGTCGATGCGCTGGCGAAAACCGCGCTGCCGCCGGGCTACAACCTGGAGTGGTCCGGGCTCAGCTACCAGGAAGCCAAGGCTTCCGGCGGCTCCGTGGTCCTGATTGTCCTGGCGCTGGTGTTTGGCTATCTGTTCCTCGTGGCGCAGTACGAGAGCTGGAGCATCCCGATGCCGGTGATGCTCTCGACCTCCGTGGCATCGTTCGGTGCGCTGGTGGCCCTGCTGGCATTGCAGATGCCGCTCAGCATCTACGCCCAGCTCGGCCTGATCCTGCTCGTCGGCCTCGCCAGCAAAAACGCCATTCTGATCGTCGAGTTTTCCAAGACCCGTCGCGAGGAAGGGCTGTCGATTGTCGATGCCGCCGCCGATGGCGCTGGCCAGCGCTTCCGCGCGGTGCTGATGACCGCCTTCACGTTCATTCTCGGCATCTTCCCGATGGTGGTGGCCCACGGAGCCGGGGCCAATGCGCGCCGTGCGATCGGCACGACCGTGTTCTGGGGCATGATGGCCGCGACCCTGTTCGGCATCATTCTGGTTCCCGCGCTCTATGTGCTGTTCCAGACCGTGCGCGAAAAGGGGCACGCCATGTTGGCGAAGATCTTCGGGAAAGCGCACCTGCTGGTGATCCTGCTGGTACCGTTTTTCATGGGCGGCTGCATGTCGGTCGGCCCGGACTATGAACAACCGGAGCTTCCGGAAATTCCGGGTGTGCAGGCTGAAAGCGTGGATACGGTCGAATGGTGGAATCAGTTTAACGATCCGGTGTTGACCGGGATGGTTGAACAGGCGCTGGAGAAAAACCTTGATCTCAAAAGTGCCGTAGCGCGCGTACGAGAGGCTCGTGCACAGCTTGGCAAGGCGAAGGCCGCACTTGGACCCAAGGTGGATCTGACCGGAGGTGTCAACCGCTTCAAGCCGTCTGAAAATGCCAGCCAGTTTGGGGCGGGATTTTCCCCGCCGGGGGCCTTCGATCCCCAAACGCTCTACAGCGGTGGATTTGATGCTGTCTGGGAGATCGACCTGTTCGGCGCTGTGCGGCGCGGACTTGAGTATGCAACTGCGGACTTTGAGGCAAGGGAACTAGACCTCGCTTCGGTGCAGGTATCCATCGCGGCCGAAACCGCACAGGCCTACTTGATGGCGCGCACGTATCAGTATCGTCTTGATGTTGCGCAATCCAACATTGCAGTCCAACGCGAGACTCTTGAACTTCTTGAGTCCCGCCTAAAAGCCGGCCTGGTCAATGAGCTGGTGGTTCAGCAGGCGCGATATAACTATCAAAGCAGCCGCTCGACCATCCCCGAGCTCGAAGCGGGATTGGCATCAAGCCGCACGGCGCTGTCGGTCCTGATTGGCGAAATGCCGGGCACGCTTGAGCTTACTGCCGATAGCGGGGTTCCGCAATCCAGCCTGGTGCTGGAAGGGATCCCGGCCGACATGCTGCGCCGCCGTCCCGATGTGCGCCGTGCCGAACGCGAGCTGGCCGCGCAGACCGCGCTGGTCGGGGCATCTGCGGCGGAACTCTATCCGCGGTTTTCACTGAACGGCTCCATCGGCCTGGAAACCTTGGACGCGGCCGATTTCTTCGACTCCAAAAGCGTGGGTTACAGCGTGGGGCCGGCGGTGCGCTGGCCGATCTTTCACTGGGGATCGATCCGCAACAACATCAAGGTGCAGGAAGCCCGGCAGGAGCAGGCGCTGGTTGCCTATGAATCGACCGTGCTCAATGCCGTGAAGGAAGTGCGCGATGCATTGACCGACTACCAAAAGGAAATCGAGCGGCGCGAAGCGCTCGGACTAGCCGTGAATGCCGCGCGCGAAGCGGAGGCGTTGGCGCAGGATCAATATCGCAACGGCTTGTCCGACTTTACCTCGGTGCTGGATGCCCAGCGCTCGCTGCTCACCTTTCAGGAACAGCTCGCCGTAAGTGAAGGAAATGCGGCGCGCAACGCCGTCCGCGTGTACAAAGCCCTCGGCGGCGGATGGGAACCGATGGAGTAGGAACTTTTAGTTCGACCTATGCGGGACTTATGCGCTGGGCATGAAAGCTTGATTGTCCTCCATCTCGTCTGCCGTAGCTTCAGCGAAGGATGAAGCCATTAGCGACGGAGGGCGGTTTGAATCTCTCGCTTCACTCGTTATTTATCTCCCAATTGATCTGCGCTATGCTTACGGCCGCGTAGGATCCTCGCGCTGGTTGGATATCTTATCTTTCCATGTATGTGCGCAATGCCTGCAGGTGCATTTCTGTTTCTTCCATGTGAATGGAAAAAAGAACAGTATCAGTGACAGAAACGCACTTCG
>JBNLGU010000082.1:0-12353 GCA_050306215.1 Pontiella sp. | reverse complement strand
GGATATTGCTGCAACTCAATTGGAGACGGGGGGCGCGTATCACCAATATCAACCATTGACCAAACGGGGTAACGATGCCGTAGGCGGTAATTTCAATGATGACCCGCTGTGGTTGGTGTTGGGGGTGACGGCCTATGTGAAGGAAACGGGCGATCTGGACTTTTTCAACAAGGTGCTTCCCTTCGCGGACGAAGGCGAAGCGACGGTGCTGGGGCACCTGCGCCGGGCCTTGGAATTCAACCTGAACAACAGCGGTGCGAATGGCCTGCCGTGCGGTCTGTTGGCCGACTGGAACGATGCCCTGAAGCTGGGGCTCCACGGCGAAAGCATGTTTGTGGCCTTCCAGCTCCGGCTGGGATTGCAGACCTACATGGATATCTGCCTCATGCTTGAGGAAACAGATGAAGCCGCCTGGGCGCAAGCCCATCTGGAACTGCTGGACAGTGCCCTGCAGGAACATGCTTGGGATGGCAATTGGTTTATCCGCGCCATCGCCGAAGGTGGCGAAGTGATTGGTACGCAGCAGAACGAAGAGGGCCGGGTATGGTTGAATGCCCAGGCTTGGGCCGTGATCAGCGGTGCGGCCAGCGATACGCAGGCCGTGAAGGCCATGGATGCGGTCAAGGATCACCTCGCCTCCGAGTTCGGCATCGCGCTCTGCGATCCGCCCTATGCAAAAACACCGATCGATCTGGTGCGCGCGGTCCTTTATCCGCCGTCCATGAAGGAAAACGCCGGCATCTTCTGCCATCCGCAAAGTTGGGGCGTTATCGCAGAAACCTTGCTGGGACGTGGAACCCGCGCCTACGAATACCTGCGGGCCTTTCTTCCCGCGGCGTACAACGACCGGGCGGAGATCCGCCAAGTGGAACCGTACGTGCATGCCCAGAGCACGCACGGCAAATATTCCCGTCGCTTTGGTGCCTCCCGGCTCCCATGGCTCAGCGGGACCGCGAGCTGGACCTACTTCACCATGACCAACCACATTCTTGGAATCCAGCCGGACTGGAGTGGATTGCGCGTTGATCCCTGCATCCCATCCGATTGGGATGGGTTCCTGGTGACCCGCCGTTATCGCGGGGCCACCTACCATATTGAAGTTGCGAATCCGAACGGCGTTGAAAAGGGGCTGGTGGGCCTTTCCGTGGATGGCAAGGCCGTCGATCCTATGGCGGCGTTGCCGGTTGCGCCGGCCGGGGCGGTAGTTCATGTCAAGGCCGTGATGGGAAATGTGCGGGACACTTCTGAAACACAGGCTGGACTGGCCCGTGAATGTGTTGCATAAGGGAAGTTGCGAAAAAGGAAGTTAGCTCAATGGAATTGCATAGGATATCCCTTAAACCCGCGGCATGTGCGGTGGATCTTGGCGACGGTAGCGAGCGGGGTGAGTATGTCCCGCAGGACTATATATTGCAAAAACTCGGACGACCCCATCGTGCGGTGGGTCTGATGTATTGCTACTATCCGCTGGATGAAGGCTGGCCGCAACGGGCCAGCGAGGCCTTCCCAAGCTCGGACACAAAGGATGCCTGGGGCTATCCGTACGACGATTATTTTCCCTACGAAGGTGGCCTGAACGGAAATTCCGAGGGCGAGCCCTTCCGATCCATGCGCGATATCCGGCGGCACGGACAGGACATAAACCTGACCCTGACCATCGATTGCGGCGTATCCGACGAACATCTGGTTGCCATCGCCCGCGATCTCCGTCCCTATGGCCGGTTGAATCTTCGCATCAACCACGAGGCAACGGGGACCTGGTTCCACTTCAACAAGCGTTACTCCTATCAGGAAGTGGCCGACTTTTTTGTCCGGTTCCATCACATCATCAAGGCGGAAGCGCCCAACGTAACCACGGTATTGTGCATTGGAGGCGTCCCGGACGACGCCGCGGACGAGACAGCGGAGATCAAGTGCGCCGAAGAGTTTTCCGAAGCGTTGCGCACGGTCGATGTCTGGTCGGTGGATCGCTACGCGGCCCTGCACTGGGGCTGGCCAAACGATTTTGCCGAGCCGGGGGTTGCGAACCATCTTTGGTACACGATCCAGCGGGCACACGACCTGAACAAGTGGTCGTTCGACCGCTTTGCCCAGATCAACGGTGGCCAGCGCAAACCCTGCGTGGTATCCGAATTCAATGCCGACGGCAACGTCACGGGGGCCTTGAATCAGGCCGAGTCGGTGCGTGCATTCTACGATGCGATCCGAAGCGGGGAATACGACTGCTACTCCGCCATCACCATGTACCAGTTCCGGGACCGTGGTCGCCTCGGCCTGGAGCAGGAGGATCCCAATAATTCCGGGACGGGCATTGAACAGCCGCTGCTGCAAACCTACCGCGAGATTATCTCGGATCCGTTCTTCCAGCCGAAGCTCCAACGTGCAGGCGAGACGGAGCTTCCCGTGCAACTGCGCTGGGGCGGGGCGGAAGATGCCGACGGTCTGGCCCTGACGGTGGCGCTGGAGGGACCTCCGGTCTTTTTTGAAATGTATTTCACCGAGCCGCTGAACCTGATGGTGGAGGTCAATGGCCGGTGGTTCTACAAGGCTCCAGATGCCAACATGATCGATTTGATGCCGGCATTCTGGTCCCTGAATGATGATGTGGAATCCATTTTGACCGTGAATATATTCGCGCCGCCCGCCACCGGAATGAATGACCAGGAAGCCGGGAGCGGTGACGGCCGGAATTGGTACACAGAAATGACTCGGCTTCCTGAGCTTAGAATCCGCTACCAACCGGTGAAGGAAATCGGTGATTTTCGACCTTTAGCAGATCCTGTCAATGTATAGCTCGAAATCCTCCTCGATGACGTGTAAACTCGCATATTTAAGTCAGGCTTGATTTAAGCAACGCAGATTGTTCAATGACTCTATGAAGAACAAGCAGACCACGATTCGAGACATTGCGGAGGAAGCCGGCGTTTCGCCCATGACGGTGAGCCGGGCGCTTCGGGGGGATGCGCATGTCGACCCCGATACGGCGGCCCGGATTCGCGAAGTGGCGGACCGGCTCGGCTATCATCGCAATCCCTTGGTTTCAGCCGTCATGTCCACGATGCGCGGAGCCAGCCAGCCGTTGTGCAATCCGATCGTGGCCTTCTTGAGCGCCAACAGCGCACTCACGCATCCGGAGCAGCGCTTGGCCTCGCAGCTCTATTTCACAGGCGCACAAAAGCGAGCTGCGGAATTCGGATTCGAAGTGGAGGAATATGTAATCGAGCCTACGCAAGAGGATGCGGAAAAGTTGTCCGCCATCCTCTATGCAAGAAACATCCGGGGCATGCTGGTCGGGCCGCTCTGGCGCAGTTGCTCCGAGCTGTCGCTGGATTGGAAGACCTTCGCCAGCAGCGCCATCTCGATCCATCTGGAGGAACCGGATCTGGACCGTTGCGGTGCGGATCCGG
This sequence comes from Pontiella sp., assembly GCA_050306215.1. GTDB lineage: Bacteria > Verrucomicrobiota > Kiritimatiellia > Kiritimatiellales > Pontiellaceae > Pontiella. The sequence goes on along the minus strand of JBNLGU010000082.1, from coordinate 8,946 downwards.
TACAGGCCGTCAATCTCGCCATCGACAACCTGAAGCGGCTGGGCTATCGCCGTATCGGTTATGGGATTTCCCCGTTCCATCTCGAACTCAGCCATCACCGTAGTCGGGCGATGTATCTGGACCATCAATGCGAACTGCCCCCGGAGCAAACCGTCCCCCTGCTCGGCGACTGGTCCTTGGACGGGGTTTCCGCTTGGCTGGAAAAATTCCGGCCGGACGCGATCATCGGACATGGCGACGAGATGCTTTCCTGGCTGAACGCTCTGGGCATTAGCGTGCCTCAGGATATCGGTTACGTGGATATCAATATGTTCGAAGGAACGAAAGTGCCTTTTGCCGGTGTTGTCTATGACTACAAAAGTATCGGAGCGGCTGCGGCGGACATGGTCATCAACAATCTTTTGCGGAATGTCTTTGGTCTTCCGGAGCATCCGATCCACAGCTATATCCAAGGCTTTTGGAAGGATGGAACCACGGTGCGCGCGCAATCGGAAACAACGGTAAATGGAAAAAAACCGGCGAAATCGCAAAAGAAGGCCATCCCTGTTTCCAGTACGGAACCGTTCCATCCGCTGGCTCGCGCAGCCGACAGCAAACAGTGGCTCTCCAACGATCTTTCCGGACTCGCGACGCATTCCTATCGGACCAGCAAAGATATCTCCAATTGGGAGGAAGGCCTCGGACTGCCGTTGGTGCCCGGCCGCCATGAGATCAACGCCGTACCGTTCAGGTTGATCGATGAAAGTTCAAACAAGGGCAAAGGCGTCGTGCTGTTGCAGGAAAAGGACAGCGTCACGATTCCCGTAAACAGGACCTGCGAGGCGGTTTTCCTCCTGTTTGCGGCGGGCTTTATCGCATCGCACGGAGCCATTGCCGAGATCGTGTGTAGGTGGGCGGATGGGCAGGAGGAATCAAAACCGCTCATTGCCTATTTTACTCCGCCTCCCGAAAGCAGCGCTGGAGAGAGGGAATTCTGGTTATCCGAATCCAGCGTACAGGATTGGTGGCCAACGTTCCCGCATTTCCACAATGCATCCGCAAAAGCCTTCCGCGTCGGCGCGGACAATCAAAACCCCGGCGAATGGCGCTATCTTTACACGCTACAGTGGGTCAATAGCCGCCCGGATAAGGCATTGCGCAGCATTTCCATCCGGCATGTTTCCGAGGACAGCTCCAAACTCGCGCTGTTTGCGGTCACGATGATGCTATCGGCTTGAACTGCGCCCATAATAGCGCACAAAAAAGGAGTCTCTTGAGGTGAAATCAATATACAAGGATATAGTGTTTTTGTTTGCTTTGATGTTGTCCATCTCCGCCACCGCGTATGAAAAAATCCCGTCGGGGATTGTGGTGCAAGCTTCCGCAACCGTCGAGGGACCCAGACAGATCCGGTTGCAGGTGTACGGCGATTCCATCCTGCGGGTCACCGCGTCCACGAAGGATTCCTTTTCGACGCGCGAAAGCCTGATCACGACGGCGTCCGCCGATCCGTCCGTCCCGTTTTCCGTTCGCGAAGAGGGGGACGTTATCGTGCTGTCCACCTCGAACATCGTGGCCCGGGTTTCGGAAAAGACCGGAGAGCTCGAATTGCGCGATGGCGCCGACAACCTGCTGACCAAGGAACCGTCCGGTGGCGGGAAACTTCTGGAGCCAGCTACGGTCATGGGCGAAGACACCTACCACGTTCGACAAATCTTCGAGTCGCCGGATGACGAGGCGTTCTACGGCCTGGGCCAGCACCAGAACGGGCTGATGAACCTCAAGGGGCACGATATCGAACTGAGGCAGTACAATCTGGTTTCCGTTGTGCCGTTCCTCGTTTCGAGCCGGAACTACGGCATTCTTTGGGACAACACCTCCCGCACCCGGTTCGGCGATCCGCGCGCCTTCGAACCGCTTTCCGCTTCGCTCAAGCTGTACGACGCCGAGGGAAAGCCGGGTGGGCTGATGGCGGAATATTTCTCCGGCAACAATTTCCAGACCTCGTTTGTTTCGCGGGTGGAATCGGATATCGACTACGAGAGCATCGAGGATCTGGGCAAATACCCGGAAGGGTTTGCGCAGGGCCCTGCCAGCATCCGCTGGAGCGGCGCGATCGAATCCGGAACCACCGGGTTGCACACGCTCCGGTTCTATTTCTCCAGCTATGCGAAGCTTTGGATCGACGGGGAACTGGTGGTCGATTCATGGCGGCAGGAGTGGTGCCCGTGGGAACGGCTGGTGCGGCTTCCGATGGAGGCGGGCAAACGCTATTCCATCAAGCTCGAATGGACTCCGAAAAACGGCGGCCCCGGCATGAAGGACCGCGGCTACCTCGGGCTGAACCATCGCGGGCCGTCGGCGGATCCGGACGGCTCGATGTCGCTCTGGTCCGAGGTCGGCGACGAGATCGACTATTATGTGATCCAAGGCAACAACGCCGATGAAATCATTTCCGGCTACCGCGCCCTGACGGGAACGGCACCGATGATGCCGAAATGGGCCATGGGTCTGTGGCAGTGCCGCGAGCGCTACAAGACGCAGGACGAGCTGTTCGACGTGGTCAAGGAGTTCCGCAAGCGCCGGATCCCGCTCGACAACATCGTGCAGGACTGGAACTACTGGCCCGAGGAACAGTGGGGCTCCCACGATTTCGAGGCCGCGCGCTTCCCCGATCCAGAAGGGATGGTGAAGGAACTGCACGACGAGCTGGATACGCACATTATGATTTCGGTCTGGCCCAAATTCTACGTCGGTATCGAACACTACAACCAGTTCGCCGAACACGGCTGGCTCTACATGCGCAACGTCGAAAAACAGGAGCGCGACTGGATCGGCCCGGGCTATGTCTCTACGTTCTACGATCCCTACAGTGCTGGCGCCCGCGAGCTATTCTGGAAGCAGATTAACGACAAGCTGTTCAGCAAGGGCTTCGACGCCTGGTGGCTCGACGCCACCGAGCCGGACGTCCGTTCCAACCTGTCGGACGACGAATTCATGAAACGCATCGGCCCGACGGCGTTAGGCACGTCGGCGCGCTACCGAAACAGCTATTCGCTGATGAACGCCAAGGGCATCTACGAAGGGCAACGCGAAACCGATCCGGATAAGCGTGTGTTCATCCTGACCCGTTCGGCCTACGCCGGCCAGCAGCGCTACGGTGCCGCCACCTGGAGTGGCGACGTGGCATCGCGCTGGGACAACCTCAAGAACCAGGTTCCCGCCGGCCTCAACTTTGCCCTATCGGGTATTCCGTATTGGACAACCGATATCGGCGGTTTTGCCGTCGAGTCGCGCTTTGAATGGGATGTAAGCCCGGAAGCCCTCGAGGAATGGCGCGAACTGCAGACGCGCTGGTTCCAGTTCGGGACCTTCTGCCCGCTGTTCCGGGTGCACGGGCAGCACCCGTTCCGCGAAATGTTCAACGTTGCCCCCGATAACCATCCCGCCTACAAGGCCATGCTGGCGTACGACCAGTTGCGCTACCGGTTGATGCCATACATCTATTCGCTGAGCGGTCAGGTCACGCAGGACGGCTATACGATCATGCGCGCGTTGATCATGGATTTCCCCAACGATCCGAAGGTCCGCGACATTGGCGACCAGTTCATGTTCGGGCCGGCGCTGCTGGTCAATCCGGTCACCGAATACAAGGCGCGCAAGCGCTCCTTCTACCTGCCGGACAGAACGGATTGGTACGACTTCAAAACCGCGCGGCATTTTTCCGGCGGACAGACCATCGAGGCCGATGCGCCGTATTCCGATATTCCTCTCTTCGTCCGTGCCGGATCGATTATTCCCTTCGGGCCCGCCATACAGCATACCGCCGAAAAGCCCGCCGATCCGATCCGGCTGCAGGTCTATGCCGGCGGCGACGGCAGCTTTACGCTCTACGAGGACGAAGGCGTGAACAACAACTATGAAAAAGGCGCGTTCAGCGAAATCCCTCTTACCTATGACGAGCAGGCGAAGACCTTGACGATCGGCGCCCGCCAGGGGGCATTCCCGGGCATGCTCGAAAAGCGCACCTTCGAAATCGTCTGGATCACACCCGATCGGGAACACATCCCCGGGCTGGCGGAAAAGCCGGACCGTTCCGTGGTTTACGAGGGCAATGAGATTGCCGTGGAAGCCGGCAAAGAATGATTGGAAAATAACTGGCCGGATGTTCGTACCGATGGCGCCCGTTGAAGCAATGGGTGGCTTGCCGCCAATTCGCAAACGGAGTGTGGAATGATAAGAAAAATAAACGTAGCGAACATAATCCTTGGATTGTCGATGGCGTTGCTTTCGGCATCGTGCCAGAGCAATGCCTCCGGGATTTCCCGATATGACGCACAGGCCAAAGAGCTGTTGGCCAAAATGACCCTCGACGAAAAGGTCGGGCAGATGATCCAGGCCGACAGCGGCGGGCTCAAAGATCCGGCGGACATCAAAACCTATCACCTTGGCTCCGTCCTTAGCGGTGGTAATTCCGATCCGTCCCCAGACAACGGCATGGAGGCGTGGACGAAACTATACGAAACCTGCCAGCAGCAGGCGCTTCAAACCCGGCTCGGAATTCCGCTTCTGTATGGCATTGATGCCGTTCATGGGCACAACAATGTGCTCGGTGCCGTCATCTTTCCGCACAACATTGGGCTGGGTTGCACGCGCGATTCCGAACTTGTGGAAAAAATCGGGCGCATCACCGCGCTGGAAGTACGCGCAACCGGTATCAACTGGACTTTTGCTCCGTGCGTCACCGTGCCGCAGGACGAGCGCTGGGGGCGGACCTACGAAGGGTTTTCCGAAGATCCGCAATTGGTTGCCGAGCTGGGCGCCGCCGCTGTTCGCGGCTTGCAGGGCGGTGAGCTTGATGATCCGGAAGCCGTGCTGGCCTGTGCCAAGCACTTCGCCGGCGACGGCGGCACGCAGCCCGATTCCGGTGATTTCGTCAACGTCGGGGATACCTTTAATTGGGGCGGGAAGCGCTCAGGCTGGGACCAGGGGAATACGCAGTGCGATGAAGAAACCTTCCGCCGCATCCATCTTTCTACCTATCCCGCAGCCATCGAGGCGGGGGTGCTCTCGATCATGCCTTCCTACAGTAGCTGGAACGGGATCAAGTGTTCCGCCAACAAATACCTGCTGACGGATGTGCTGAAGGGGGAGATGGGCTTCGAGGGTTTCCTGATTTCCGACTGGGCGGCGATTCGGCAGATTGATCCAGATTTCAAGAAGGCAATCGGGATCTCCGTGAACGCCGGCATGGACATGGCGATGGAACCGACGGCCTATCGCGAGTTTTTCGACAACCTGAAGGAACTGGTCGAGGAAGGAACCGTTCCCATGTCGCGCATCGATGATGCCGTCTTACGTATTCTTCGCGTCAAGCTGGCGATGGGGCTGATGGACAAAGGTTATGAGCCCAAGGGCGATCAGGAATTGCAGAAGCAGTTTGGGTCGGACGAGCATAGGGCGGTGGCCCGCCAGGCCGTGCGCGAATCGCTGGTGCTCCTCAAGAACGAAAACCAGGCCCTTCCAATTTCCAAGACGCTGAAACGGATCCACGTTGTCGGCCAGGCGGCGGACAACATTGGCTACCAGTGCGGCGGGTGGACGATCGCGTGGCAAGGTACTTCCGGCAAAGTCACCCCAGGCGGCACCACGATTCTGGCCGCGATCAAGCAGACGGTTTCGCCGGAGACCACCGTTACCTATTCCGCGGACGGCACCGGTGCGGCCGGCGCGGACATCGGCATTGTCGTGGTTGGCGAGAAGCCCTATGCCGAGGGGATCGGCGACAGCAAAACACTCGCGCTTTCCGACGAGGACCGGGCCGCCGTGGCAAACCTCAAGGCGTCCGGCATTCCGGTCGTAACGGTGCTGCTTTCCGGTCGCCCGGTGATCATCAATGATATCCTGGGCCAGTCCGACTCCTTCGTTGCCGCCTGGCTTCCGGGTACGGAGGGGCAGGGCGTAGCCGATGTGCTCTTTGGCGACTACAAGCCGACTGGCAAACTATCCTTCACCTGGCCGCGCTCCATTGATCAACTACCCATAAACAAGGGAGATGGGAAAGATCCGCTTTTCCCGTTCGGATACGGACTGTCCATATCGGACGGAACGGGGAAGTAGTTCTTACGCCCAACAATGTGGTGTATGGATATGGAAAAAATCGTTTGATCGGTTCGCTTTCTGCGGACTCCTTCTTTTCATTTGTTCGATCGGCAGCCATGCACAGGTCCAGCCGCCGGCGCCATGCGGCGACACCATCGATGCCTCGGACCGTCCATTGTTCCCGCTGTCTAGCAACGCAAAGTAGAAAAGTAAATAATCCCTGCCAGACCGGGCGGGGGGAAAGGATGAACATCATGAGAGTTGGAAATGCACGTCTTGCACTGTTTGCGGGGATGCTCTGTCTGGCTTCGGCCGTTTCGGCTGCCGAGGGCGATGCCAAGCCCGCCTTTGGCGATCCGCCTGACGGTTTCCGGGCCGAACGCGACGATGTTGCGCACGGTGAACTGAAGCCGGTCCAGTACGATTCGCAAACGGTGGAAACGAAGCGGCAAATGCTGGTCTACACGCCGCCGGGATATTCGGCCGACAAGAAGTATCCAGTGCTCTACCTGCTGCACGGCATTGGTGCGGATGCCGGCCAATGGCCCTATTGGTGCAACGCCCATCTGGTCGTGGAAAACCTGATTGCGGAGGGTAAAATCGAACCGATGCTCATCGTCTTTCCCAACTGCGACGCAAACAATACGGTCGAGAATCCTAAATCCCAAGGCATGGAGGAGGGCAGAGGAAGTGGCTTCAAGGGCTACGGCGAGCTTTTCGAGAACGATTTGCTCCACGACATCATCCCCTTCATGGAGGAGAACTATTCCGTGTACACCGACCGCGAACATCGCGCGTTGGCCGGGCTGTCCATGGGCGGCGGGCAGTCCTTGAACATCGGGCTTTCCCACATCGATACCTTTGCCTATGTCGGCGGATTCTCCTCGGCCCCGAACACCCGACAGTTCGGTGGGAGGAGTGATGAAAAACTGCTGACCGATCCGGAGGCCGCGAAAAAGGATCTGAAGGTCTTATGGCTCGCCTGCGGCACCAACGACGGCCTGTTCCGCGTCAGCCAGGGCGTTCACGAGCATCTCGAAGATGAGGGGGTTCCGCACGTTTGGAACGTGGACGCTAATGGCCACGACGACAAGGAATGGGCCAATAACCTGTATCACTTCGCGCAGCATCTTTTTCGTCCGGGTCTAGAATCCGTTGCCAAGTGAATTCGTGAATCCAATGCACTGCATGGCCTTTACGGTGCTTCGGTTGCAAACCCAGATGTAGTTTAGTTTTTGGAACGAGATATGATGACAAAAATTCATAGGTTTACGATTTTGGTTTCGGCCTTTTCCGGCCTTTTCGGAACCACGGTTTCTGCCCAGTCGCATGATTGGGAAAATCCGGCGGTGATCGGTATCAATAAGGAGAAGGCGCATGCGTCATTCGTCATGGCCAGCGAGAAGGTCGCCGATGAGCGCGTGGTATCGCTGAACGGCCAGTGGCGGTTCAAGTGGTCGCCCGATCCGGAGTCGAGACCTGCGGACTTTTACCGGCCGGATTATTCCGTGGATGGGTGGAATCTGATCCAGGTGCCCGGCAACTGGCAGATGCAGGGCTACGGCCTGCCGATCTACACCAACATGAAATATCCCTTTAAGCCGGACTTGCCCAAGGTCACGGAAGAACCGGACGCTTGGTTCTATAGCCACGACCACCGTAATCCGGTGGGCAGCTACCGAACCGAATTCGACGTTTCGGAGGATTGGCTGAAGCAGCGGGTCTTCATCAACTTCGGGGGCGTCAAGTCGGCATTCTATCTCTGGGTGAATGGAGAGAAGGTCGGCTACAGCCAGGGATCGATGACGCCGGCGGAGTTCGACATCACCTCGTTCATTCGTCAGGGGAAGAACACGCTGGCCGTGGAGGTCTATCGCTGGTCCGACGGCAGCTATCTCGAAGACCAGGACATGTGGCGTTTAAGCGGTATCTTCCGGGATGTGGACCTGTTCATTCGCCCGCCCGTGTACATTCAGGACTTTTCCATCGTCGCCGAGCCGAACGACGCATTGAGTCAGGCTCGCGCGGTGATCGGAGTATCCATCGAAAACCGGGCCAAGGTGGCTGGCGCGTTGATCGTCGAAGCCGTCATTTCCGGGATGCCCCAGCCGTTGACGATTTCGACAAAATTGGACTCGATCAAGCCGTCCGAAAACCGGCCGATCACGCTGGAAGCCCTAATGGACAAGCCGGAACTCTGGTCGGCCGAAACGCCGAACCTCTATGACCTGCGCGTGACCCTGAAAAGCGCCAGCGGAAAAACCATCGATACGGCGCACTGCCGGTTCGGCGTCAAGAAGGTTGCCGTCCAAGGCGAGGTGTTCACGATCAACGGAAAAGCCGTCAAGCTCAAGGGCATCAACCGGCACGAACACCATCCCCGTACCGGGCGCCATGTGGATCTGGCGACGATGATCCGCGATATCAAATTGATGAAGCAGGCCAACATCAACATGGTCCGGACCTCGCATTATCCCAATGATCCGCTCTTCTATGAGCTGTGTGATACGTATGGCCTGTATGTTATGGACGAGGCCAACCAGGAATCGCATCACTTCGGGATAGGCAACACCATTCTAGGGGACAATCCCGAATGGGAGGTCGCCCACGTGGACCGGGCCGTATCCATGGTCGAGCGGGACAAGAACCATGCCTGTGTAATCCTGTGGTCGCTCGGCAACGAAGGCGGGAAGGGAAGCAACTTCAAAGCCATGGCCGAAGTCGTGAAGGCTGTCGATCCCACGCGTCCGGTGTACAGCGATTCCGACCGGAGCGTTTCGGCCATCTACGACGAGGGCTATCTGCCGCCGGAAAAATTCAAGAAACTGGCTGAGGAAACCAGCGACCGACCGGTGTTCATGCGCG
>JBNLGU010000081.1:0-12733 GCA_050306215.1 Pontiella sp. | reverse complement strand
TATCGTACTTTTCTTGATCCTCCGACTGGATCTCTTCCATGGCTCCCGAGAGGCCCATCGGATCGAGCAGGCTCTGGCCAAAGCCTTCGAAGCCTTCCGGAATGGCCCTAAAGGCGTCGATCACTCCGGCCCAGAAATCATACGGTTCCTCCGGTTGTCCAGCGGCGGCTTCCAGTTCGGTTTCTTCGAGCTGGGCATAGATGGAATCCAAAGTGCCAACGACGGCCTCCTTGGCAAAAATCCCGGTGAACAACCCCACCGTGGCGGGCCAGTTTTCGTCTTCAATGCCCATGGGACGGAAGACCGGAGTCACCGTGCGGCTCATGGCGCTGAGCACCGAGTTGCGGGAATCGCTGTTGCCGAACGAGCCATCGGTACCCATGGAATTCAGGAAACCGAGGACGGCGACGATCAGCAGAATCACCTTGCCGGCCTTGATGATGAACGACTTCAAGCGGTGCCAGGTGTGGTACATCACGCCACTGAGGGTCGGCATGTGATAGGGCGGCAGCTCCATGACGAAGCTGGTCACTTCGCCGCGTAGCAACGTGTTCTTGAACAGCAGGCCGGTCATGACGGCCAAGGCGATGCCGATCATGTAGATGCTGAAGATCACCACTCCGCCTTTTTGCGGAAAGAACGCGGCCGCAAACAGCGTGTATACCGGAAGACGCGCCCCGCACGACATGAACGGATTCATCAGAACCGCTAGGATGCGGTCGCGCCGGCTCTCCAGCGTGCGCGTGGCCATGATGCCCGGCACGTTGCAGCCGAACCCAACGATCATCGGTATGAACGCCTTGCCCGGCAGGCCGATCGACCGCAGGAAATGGTCCATCACAAATGCCGCACGCGACATGTAGCCAGAATCCTCCAAAAAGGAGAGGCACAGAAAGATGAAGAAAATCGGGGGAATAAAGGTTGAAACCGTCTGGATGCCACCGCCGATGCCATCGGCAAGAATCGCCACCAACCACTCCGGCGTGTTGAGCGATCCGAGCAGATGGCCGAACCCATCCACGAAGATGGCCCCGCACAGTCCATCGAAGAAATCAATGAACGGGCCGCCCACATTCATGGTAATGGCGAATACCAGATACATGACAAAGAAGAAGATCGGGAAGCCAAGCACCTTGTTGAGCACCACCTTGTCCACCGAGTCGGAAAAGCTCTTGCGCAACTTGTCGCTCCCGGCGGTCACATCGCGCGCCAGACCGTGGATGAAGCCGTAGCGTCCGTCGGCAATGATCATGTCGGCGTCCTCGCCGACAATGCGCTCCACCTTCTTCAGCTCCTGGTCGAGATCGGGAAGCAACGCCTTATCGGCCCCAATGATTTCATTCGCCAGTTCGTCCTTTTCCAACAGCTTGATCGCCAGCCAGCGGGCCGACACCTTTTTGGAAAGCGCCACATCAGCCAGATTGATTTCCAGCGTCCGCAGCACCTCTTCAATATCCTTCTCGTACTCAATGCGCACCCCCGGCTTGTGGTGCGTCTTGCTGATGTTGCAGATGGTATCGCGCAGATCATCGATGCCGGTTTTCTTCGATGCCACGATCGGAACCACCGGACATCCCAGGTGCTTGGCCAGATGTTCGACCTCGATGCGGATGCCGCGTTGCTTGGCCATGTCCATCATGTTCAGGGCGACCACCACGGGAACATTCATTTCCAGCAGCTGCGTCGTCAGATACAGGTTGCGCTCCAGGTTGGAGGCATCGATGACATTGACCACCACATCGGGCGTATCGAACAGGATATGCTTGCGGGCGACCTCTTCGTCCGGCGAAAGCGCCGAGAAGGAATAGATGCCGGGCAGGTCGGTCACATCGATCGTCGCATCGCAGTGGGTATATTCCCCCATCACGCGCTCGACCGTCACACCCGGCCAGTTGCCGACGTGCTGGCGAGCACCGGTCAAGGCATTGAATACCGTGGTCTTTCCGCAGTTGGGGTTGCCGGCCAGGGCAATCTGAAGGTTCTTCATTTCTTCTCCACCTCCAGCGCATTGGCTTCGTCGCTGCGAAGCACCAAGCGCGATCCCTTGACCTCCACTTCGATCGGCCCGCCGAACGGCGCCTTGCGCACCACCTTGAACACTGCCTTGCGGGTCAGGCCCATGCGCAGCAGCTTTTGGCGGTATGCCGGATCCGATGTGCTGAATCCCGCAACCTCGGCTTCATCCCCTACCTTCAATTCCTTGAGCTTCATCCTAAAACCTCGCCTTTACTCCTAAATTTCGAACGCCAGCTGCACCGTTGCCAAATCGCCGTCGACCCCGTTAGCCAGCTCCTGCAACCGCAGGTATTCGACCGAGACGGTCGCGTTTTCATGAAAACCATAAGAGACCACGGCACCGTAACCTCTCCCATGAAACTTGCCAGATAATACCGATCCGTCAAATTCCGTATAAAAATCTTCCGAGCCCTCCACCTTGGCACCCGCCATCCACTTCTCCGCAAAGCCGACCGACGCCTCGAAATTGTAGGCCATGGGCGTGTAGGCCACGCCTGCAATATCATAGCTACCCAGTGCCGAAACGTATTCAGCATTGCATGCCACCGGTCCCAGGCGCAGGTTGACGTAGGCCCCTGCCCCGCCCTCCTTCTGGTCCAAGTCGTCGTTCAAATCCACCAGGCCGTCGGTCTCCATCAATTCGGAAACCCAGTATGTCCCGAACTGCAGCGCTGCGCCAACCGAAACACCCGCAGCCGCATACAAATCCGCGACCGTCGCCTCGTCGTCGCCCTTGAAGGCACCTGCGCAGAGGCCGAAGCATGCGCCGGCATACCCGACCGCTACACTACTCTTGTTGATCTCCGCCAGCTCGAGGGTCAAGGGATCCGAAACAAACGCAGTTTCAAAATTGCCAAACGGCAGGTAGAACTTGCCGACCTCGGCGTAGAAAACCCTCCCGACGTTTATGACGGCCTCGTCCAGGTTGTTCTCTTCCGTGACATCCTCCTCGTAGAGCAGGGCAATCCGCCCGGACAGCCAGTCATTCACCTGGGCATCGGCGGCAAACTCGACCGTGGCCAGGATGAGGTCGCTTTCGGATGTGTTACCCGTTTTGGCGTACGCCCCCTCCACTTCAAGCAGCAATCCCCAATCCAACGACTGCAGCCGGAGCGGGCTCGGACCGCTTCCAAAATCCACCAGCGGCGAGTCCGCATTGTTGATGGCGCGTTCGAGCCGCACCAACCGTTCCTCTTCGGATGTGCCGTCTTCGACCGGGGCCGTCCCTGCCTGCTGTGCACCTGCCATCCCTGCAATCGAAGCGCAAGCCACGAGCAGGCCTGCCATCTTTCCTGCTTTCATTCCAATATCCTTAAAGCACCCTACCCAACCCCTTGAGCCTTTCCGGTGCCTCAAATATTCGTATCACCGCTCCGGGGCCACCCCGGTAGCAATCAATCCCTCAAACAATGCATGGAACCGTCCACGACATAGCGGTATTGCTTTCCGCAATGGATAATGACCTCTTTCTGGCCCTTTTTCAGAATCTTGAATTCCACGCGCATATCTCCGAACCCATCATGCTCAATCAGCATGTTGTACAACGCATTGATCCGCTTTTTCACTTGTTCGTGGCAATCCGCCATAGGTTGGTTTCCTGCTTAAAATTGCGGGCAAATTTAGACGTTATCTCAACTGGGTCAACCCTATTCGTCGATTTTTTGGCGCACCTAACATTCTGGCAACCATACGCCCAGCCACGGACGTAATATCTGGAAAAAACATGGCGAAACACTAATGAATCCAGCGCGTGGACACGGTGTTATACCACATTCATAATGGTATCGGTATGATCCTCGCAAAGGCACAGAGCACGCAGAGAAAACATCTATAATACCATGCCAATACATGCCGGTATATTTTAACGCAAAGGCGGCAAAGAAAACAAAGTTCGCTGAGCAAATTCTTTGCGAATCTCGGCGTACTTTGGGTCTTTGCGTTGAATCATCTGATAAAGGTGACCCAACATCGCCCGTTTTCTATTCCGCCGGCGTCACCGGAGCAATGCCTGCGTGGGTCGGGGTTACCCGGATGATGCGGCCGTCCTCGGCGAACTCCATCCTGTCGATGCAGACCTCGCGATGGAAGCCCGGGCCCTGCATGGAGATGCCCTTGGGATAGGTAAAGCGATGGTAGACGATATACCATTCATCCTTGCCCGGCACCTGGATGGTGGAGTTGTGGCCGGTGCCGTAGATCCCTTCAGCATCCTCCCGCGCAATGACGAGGTTGTCCTCGGGAATGGTCAGAGGCCCCATGGGCTTCTTGGCCACGGCATAGCGTACGCGGTAGTTCGGGCTGCCGGTGTCGTCCTCCGACCAGAGGAAATAATAGATGCCCTTGCGATAGAACACGTGGACCCCTTCACGAAAAGTGCGGTCAGGGGTCATGACCTCGATGGACGATTTCTTGAGGGAAGCCATGTTGCGGTTTAGCACCGCCCCCGCCATGTAGCCATTACCCCAATAGATGTAATCCTTGCCCGACTTGGGATCGTGGAACACGTCGGGGTCGATCTGCTGGCCGCCGCCGACACCCCGGGGTTTTTCGTCGATCAGCGGTTCGTCGAGCGGCTTGAAGGGGCCGGTCGGGCTTTCCGCCATAGCGACACCGATGGCTTTCTCGCCGCTCTCCTTGCCGCCGCAGAAATAATAGAAGTAGCGATAGCCGTTGCCGACTTCTTTCTCGATGATGCACGGAGCCCAGGCGTTGCCCATGGCCCAGTCAACGTCCTTGGGCAGATCGAGGATGACACCTTCGTCGGTCCAATGCACCAGGTCGGGCGAGGAGAAGGCCTTGAAGTAGGTGCCGGACCAGCCATTGAAGCCATCGCTGGTGGGATAGAGGTAGAACTTCCCGGTCTGGTGGGAGTAGATGATGTCCGGGTCGGCATAGTAGCCGGCCAGCACGGGATTGTGGTTTGCAACCGCCGACACCTGGAACGTGTGTTTATCGCCGAAGGTGTATTCCACCGGCCCGTTCGAAAAGTCCTGCGGCCCTTCCGGCGATACCGCCTGCGCGCCCTGCGTCTTGAGTTGCGGATCAAACTGCGACAGGTCCGTGCCCGGCAGCACCGGTACTTCCACCGTGCCGGCATTTTTGTCGATTACGATATTGTTGACCTTGACCTGTTCCGATCCGGCCGACAGCTCGAATTCGCCCAATTTTCCGAGCAGGTTGTTCATCTCGGCACTGGTAATGCGCATCACCGTGCCGTGGCGCACGGGGTGGAACGGAAAGTTCATCCGGATCCCATCCGCAAACTCCCCTTCGCTCAGATCATCGGTCACATAGGGCTGGTAGCCCCGGCCTCGGCTGTACCAGTCCAGCAGCAGGCACCACTTGGCCGGCTTGCCGTCCTGCGCCGGCTCGATCTTGAAGCAGGTCGGACCTTCGTAGCCGGTCAGCTTATCCAGCGTAAAATCCTTCACGTCCCTCCAGCCACGCATCAGGTCCTGGCTGCATTCCATCGTGATGGCCTTGTATTTCTCGTCCTTGGTAAAGCGGTAGTAGACGCCGTCTTCGCGCACAATGGTGGTATCGATCACCGTCGTCGGTTTTTCGATGTAGACGAACGGTTCCTCAAACGTCTTGAAATCCTTGGTGTGCGCCGCCCAGATGCGCTGTTTGCTGTAGCCGTCGTTCGAGGTCTTCGAAGCCCAGAACACCATGTATTCGCCGCGCCCCTCGTCATAAATCGCTTCCGGCGCCCAGGTGCACCCGGCATTGTCCGGTGCCACCTTGACCAGCCGCGGCTCGGACCAGTTCACCAAATCCGTCGACTCCCAGACCACGATCGATTGGCTGGCCGCGGTTTGGGCGCGACCCCAGTCGCGGTTGAGGTGAATCGAGAGATCGGTGGCGATGAGGTAGAACTTGGTATTGTCGTGGGAGCGGATGATGTACGGATCGCGTACCCCCCTTTCGCCCACGTTGCTGACGAGTACCGGTTCACCCTTGTTCAACGCCTTCCAATCGGTTCCGTTTTCGCTGACCATGAAATAAACCTGCTCCGTCATCGGTGTAGCTTCGCCGCGGAAGGTCACAAACAGATAACCACCCTGATCCGACGCCCAGCAAGAACAGGCCGCCACCCCCAGCCCCAACAGCAAAAATAGTCCCTTTTTCATATAATCCTCCTGTTCCTTCCAAGTCCAGCGCGGCATCCCATCCGATGCCCTGACTCAACGTGTGCCGACTGGATGTCCTGCAACTCCGACCGATATACATCATCTATAAAACGGACACTTTTCCAAGGACGTTTCACATCGCGTTGGTATTGCATATCGCGAGGCGCACCTTCGCCCTTCTTTTTCATCACGTATTCAGGCGGAAACTGCGCCTACCGCCCCCTGGAAACCTAATGATTTCCGCACTCATGGCCCCATTGATGCGCCCCCAATAAAACCTCAAAAAATGTAGTTTGTGGGGAATATCCCCACAAACTGAACGACTCGACTAGTGCACAGAACAAGGAGGCACTATGCGAGTTACAACGAGTATTGGACGGTTTTTACTACTAATTGGAGTGATTTTTATCCTGCGGCAGGACGGATGGGGGGATTTCGAGGGAGGGATCTTGGTCTTTGCGAGAGACAGTAGTTCCAGCTCACTCTCCCCGCCCAATACGACCGCCGAGCTTAACGGAAATGAGAGTCAGTCTTTTGGGTCCAGCAACCTGGTTACATTTTCGGGCTATTTTGAGGCTGGAACATACTCCGTCGAAATATCCACCGAAGCCTATGGGTATGCACTTCGTCAAAGCCCAACAGATCCCAATGCCTTGAACGACCCCTATTCGGACTACGGCAACCCACGCTACGTAACCATCTCTGAAAATACGAACAATGTCCCGGTCCACTTTCAATTTGACCCGGTCATTACGACTGCGGCCATCGTCCGCGATGGCTGGACCATGGAAAAATTGGAAGATGCCGCGATCGAATTTAGCTATGAAGGATCATCCGGCCCCATTGTAAAAAGGAAGTACCCCTCTCCGTCCACCTACGCATCGGACTGGATGACGGATGCGGAAGGAAACTTTCCGATTAGCACCATACTGTATCTCCACGACTACGACCTTACCGTGAACAAGAATGGTTACGTCCCCTTCAACGAAATCAATATTATTACGAATGCGTTTCCGGGCGACGCGTTTGACCTCGGCACCATTTTTCTAGAACCGGAAGACATCAACACGAACCAGATATCCGACTTGTGGGAAACGATCTTCTTTGGCAGCGGAATCAATGTCGATCCCAACGCTGATGCCGATGGAGACGGCCTCTCGAACCGAGACGAATATATCGCGGGAACCGACCCAACGAATGCACTTAGTTGCCTGCGCGTCGATGCAAGCCCTCAAATCGATGGTTTCACATTATCATGGGACACGGTTCCCGGCCGTACCTATCGCGTGTGCGGAACAACCAACGTTTGCGCCGATACCTGGGTGCAGGTCGGAGGTCCGTGGGAAGCCTCCAGCGGGCAATATGAAATGGTTTGGGTGGAAACCAACCTGGACCTTAGCTGGAACAGCAACTACCGCGTTGAAGTCGTACCTTGCTGGTGGGCCGGAACCAACCAGGTATTGATCAACACCAACAGGCCGGCTCCGCCCAGTGGAGGGGGCACCAACACATGGGAAGGCGGATGGCCGCCCCTTCCCGGCGGCTAGACGCATGCACAGGGAGCTCACATTCGGGATTGGGCTTGTGGGGAAACTCTCCACACGATGCAACATTCTCATTCTAGTATATTATACTAGTGTAGGTGCCTGTTAGGTAATGGGCACAACCCTGTATTTTAATTAAACCGCTAAGGATTCCAATGAGCCGAGAGCCAGGAACCAGGAAAGATGGCAGCGCGTTCGATATCGAAACCATTGAAGCGGTCTGGATCAAGGGCGTTCCTCAACAAGAGGGAGGCTCGATCCGGAAAGACCGCTACGGTGCGTTGATGGAGCGTTCCGCGTATGGAACCACGGGGCCAATGGGCTGGGTGATTGACCATATCATCCCGTTGTCCAAAGGAGGCACGGAGAGTACGTCCAACCTGCAACCGCTCCACTGGAAGCATAATCAACTCAAGAGCAACAACCTGCTCGAACTGGATTTTAACCTGAGGTCACACGATTGACGATGCCCGGCACCCGCTCATTGATCAAGAATGGTCCAGTTGCCGGCACCCGCTGGGCAACTGGAGCACAATGCCTGCCCGTCCCCGGGAGGGAGGCGACGAGATGAGTTTCCACGCATCCATACTACTCCGGCTGCCACGTGTGCAGCAGGCCTTAATCGCAATCCTCCAGGCTGCGTATGAACAGATGGAGGAAGACGACCAGAGGAGACTCACGCAAAGGCAATCCATCCTGTTCAAGCAACCGATGCCGGTGAATCCAAGGGCTCTGTTGCAGGACCGCTTCAGCAGTTGCACCCCAATCGGCTTTCTCGATGTTCCGCCAAACCCAAGAAGCCCCATCTGTGCGATTGCCGAAATATTAATCGACCGGAAGGTTGAACCGATAATCCCCAAGTTTAGCATTCCACTATCCATCTTGGTTAGTACGGCCAGAAGCCCGCGTAATAACGTCTCATCGACCTTGCCGTCACGACTGGTTGCAGACGGAATGGCGTTTCTGGTCCGTACCTATCTCCAAGCTAGGCGGTACATTCACAAAATCACCAGCGATGCCGCGACGGCAGAGACCAACCTGGATGTCGTATTCTATGTGGAGAAACGAGCCGGAGCATCCGAGCCCCAAACAGTAACGCCAGTCGTAGAGCCGTCGATGCATACCATGAAAAGCGCAACGGCAAGCTTCCAGCGGTCCGACCATGAACGCAACCGAAAAACGAGCCCGGTCGCATGAAATATAATACCGACATGGATAACCGCCCCCGGCGGCGAAGAGGAGAGCTGGATATATGGGCCCCCTGATGTACAGACAACGTCCCTCCTATCCGGCCCTGATTGCCGCCGGGTGCGTCATTATTCTGGGAACATGCGTGGCTGGCTGCCTCAGAAAGCGGATCGATGACGGCGAGGGCAACCCCTCATCCCTCATCTTGGACATCTGCCTCACGGTCGTGCTCACCGGCATCCTCCTGATCATCGCCTTCGCCCGCTACAAATTCACGCACTTAAGAACCGACCCCAGGTTATCGAAAAAGAAGTGGGCGAAACGGAAAGGCCATTAACCGTATTTCCGTAGTGCCTAAAGGGCATTTTAAGAAATATTCTGGCCGATGCCGGTGTAGGGCGGGGTCCGAGCTCCCGTCAGCCCTGACGGGCAACCCTTTCCTTGTGCATCCGCACCACTTCCGACGGGAAATCTACAACATTAGAAATGCCAGATGGCGGAGAGGAAGAGCTGGTGCTTGGTGGTGTCGGAGTAGACGGCCTTTTCCGGGAGTAGCGAGCCCATGACGTTGTTGCCTTGCTCAAAGATGTAGGCCACATCCAAGACCGTTTTTCCTGCGCCCTTTCCAAGGGAGATACCCGATCCCAGACTAAAGCCCCAGTATTCGTCCGGCGCGCCAAGCGCCGGACGCTGCTCCCAGAACAGACCGCCGCGCAACGGAAGTTCCGTCCATGACAGCACCCACAGATATTCGCTGCCCCAACGGACCGACCAGCAATCGTCCAGCGCGGACGATCCATGCGGCTCGCCATTGAGGGGGTTGATGCTCTCCTCCCCTTCGGCCTTGTAGCTAAACTGCGACCAGTGGGTCCGGCTGATGTCCATCGAACTGTAGAAATGGTCGTTCCAGCGCCACAGGGCGCCGACGGACCAGTAGAGCGGGAAGGTATATTCCACATCGCGGATTTGCTTATCGTCATAGCTCGAGCTGGCAACCTGCACCAGATTGCTGTCGAACGTGGAAACCTGATGGTGGATATACTTGGTCTGGTTGCCCCGGCCGGTCCATGGCAGATCGACCGTCATCCCGAGGGTTAGTTTTTCATTCGCCGCCCACAGAGCGCCGAGGGTGGCATTCACGCCCCAGAAATCCTCCGTGTCGTTGATTTCCCGGTACACCCCTTCGACTGAATAGGCATCTTCCTGCACACTGTTTTCTGCCGAGGAAAACGTATTGGTTTGTGCACCAGAAACGGGCGTTGTCGTTGGATCGTCCGGATCGCCTCCATACCACACCCCGTCATAGCGCATGAATGCCGTCGAATCCCGCGTATCGGTAATGTCGGCCACACTATCGGAAGTTCCCTCGTATTGTGCGGTTAGTGATGACCGCACCCGGTTCCCGCGGCTGGCCCCATCGGTATAGAGGTTGAGGGCAAGACCCACAGAAAGCTTGGGCGTGATCTCCATGGCAAAGGCCGGGGATATCGCATCAATGGTGCCCTCCTGCCGAAAATCGATCGCGGAAAGCAAGGATGAGTTCAGGACCTGATTAATCGTGCTTTGCGCCTCCGTTGTTGTTTGGGCAATAATCGTTACGCTCTGGAAGGGATCGTTGAACTGGTTGGTCGTCGATTGCTGGAAGGTCTGGTTGATCACGGTGTTTACATTTTGCTGGCTGCCATTGCCGAACCGGGCGGTAAACTCCTGGGTAAAGTCGTAGGCTTCCTGGTAGTTGAAAGAAATCACGGCATTATCGCCGTTCAGCAGAAACGGATAAACCGCGCTGAGATAGTTGAGCTCGCTGCTGTCATAGCGATCCCGCCCGGCCTCCAGTTCGTCCGTGCGAGAATCGTGATCATCCTCCTTGACCGAAAAGCGGTAGACCACTGAAACCTCGGGAACCTCCAGCTGCACCAGGCCGGCGGGATTCCACGAAGCGGCGGTGGCGTCGTCCGCCACGGCGGTAAACGCGCCGGATTGACCGAGGGCGCGGGCGCCGGAACCGGTTGGAAGCGGTGCGGAAAAGATCGTAGGCGGCCGGAATCCTGCATCGGACGGAGGATCCGGTTCGACCAATTGCCCCGCCGGCCCTGCATGCGCTACATCAATCGTGACGGAGCCGCCTGGCGTAAGGATCGTAACCTGGACGGCCAAGCCCATATGCGGCGCGGTTATCAAGACGACCAGCAAGAATTTATGGAAAAGGTTGCACTTCACAATGTGGGGGGTTTTACCACAACCGTCCGAGGTTTATATACTCAAAACAATGAATCCCTTCCCTTTGTTTGTGGGGGCATTCCCCACAATACATTACCTAAATACTCCTATACAAACGGGCGGGTCGTGCGATACTTGAACCTGTTACAGAACGGATGGGAAAGTATACATACTGGATCTCCCTGCGGAGGCCTTGCATGCCGACCGGGGAGGGCGAATAACATGTGGATGGCATGCATAGTTTAAAGACACCAACTGATAAGGATCTGCTGAAGGCCGTGCGGGATCATCATCCTGAAGCATGGACGCTTGTCTTTGCCGAATACGACCCGCTTATTCTTGCGATTGTGCGATGGCCCAAGTGGAACTTTTCGGCGGATGAGCAACAGGATGTCGCGCAGAATATCCGCATGCATCTCCAATCCGCCCTGCCCACATTCAAGCAGAAGAGTTCCCTGCGCTGGTTTATCAAGCAGATCGCCATGCATCAGTGCATTGATGAAATCCGCCGGCAAAAACGATGGCGCACCTTCATGACTCCACTCGTCCAGCAAACAGCGGACGGGCAATGGAACGAAATGGAGTTCAACGACCCGGACATACCGGATCCGCATGAAGAGACCGTCATGCATGAGCGGCACGAAAAGCTCTATTCCTCGCTGAAGCGCATGCCGCAGACCTGCCGCGACAGCATTAGCATGTTCTATCTGCAACATATGACCTACAAGGAGATGTCCGCCAAACTGGGCATTGCGGTCAACACGGTGGGAAGCCGGCTGGCCAAGTGCCTGGACAAGCTTCAGCAGGAGATCAAGAAGAAGCCTTTAAAGGGAGGCACGGCACGATGAAACATTTCAGGGATCAGGTCTGGGCTTATTTGCACGACGAACTCTCCATCGAGGAGCGGCGACTCTTTGAACGGGCACTGGACGAAGACGAGGTCCTGCGTCAGTCGGTGGCGGAAAGCCGCACCCTCCATCAGGATCTGGCGGAGCTGGGCAACCAAAACCTAGTGGAGCACTTGCTGGAAGAATGGGAAGTCGAGCATCCTGAATACCGCGAACCCGGCAAGCCTGCCGGACGCCGGACCATCCGCTTCGCGCTTCCATTAACGGCGGCGGCCGCGGCGGTACTACTTCTGCTGTCCCTGCCGTTGCACCAAGGACCCGTTCATTGGCAGAAAACGATATACGGCTCCGGCCCGCAGTTGCGGGGCGAACTGGGAACCTCCCTCGTGTTCAGCCGCGACGACCTTTCGGAACTTAGCCGTGTCCTGCAGGACGCGGTGGAAACCCGCATCGACGCGCTGCCCACCGAACCCGGCCCATGGAAGCTAAGGATACGGATGCAGGAGCTGGCCAATGGATATCTGGGGCTCGAAGTCAGCGGTTATCCTCGCGCGGAGCCCGACCGGCTCAAGACATGGGATGAAACATTTGACGGCAGCGAGCCTGTCGATGCATCCCTGCAGCAATTTGCGGAACGCATCGTGGCCGACATGGCGGAGCGGAATGCTCCATGATGTCCGGCAAGCCAGTCTACCTGTGCAGACTGTTGCTAGTCCTTCTGGTTGCGGCAACCACGGGTTGCGTTTCCATTGGCAGCCGTCGCCACGCCGACCCCTATTCCATTAGC
>JBNLGU010000080.1:0-12857 GCA_050306215.1 Pontiella sp. | reverse complement strand
GCCGTTGATGCCGACGCAATCCACGCGGTCGAGATCCGAAAAACCAAAATTCTGCATGTACCGAACTTTTTCGGCCAACTCATCGTTGTTGGTGGCGATGGCTCCGCCCTCGAAGGTGTTGAAGAACTTGGTGGCGTGGAAGCTGAACACCTCGCAATCGCCGAAGCATCCGATGCGGCGGCCGTTAATGGTGTTGCCAAAGGCATGCGCCGCGTCGTACATCAGCCGCAGCCCGTTGGAATCCGCGACGTCTGCCAGAGCTTCCACATCGCACCCGTGGCCGTAGACGTGTACGCCGACGATGCCCGTGGTCCGGGGAGTGACATGGCGCTCGACCTCCACCGGATCGATACAGAGGGACTCGGGATCCACATCGCAGAAAACCGGCTTGATCTGCTGCCACTGCAGTGCGTGGGCCGTCGCCACAAAGGTCAGCGATGGAATGATGACCTCTCCGTCCAGTCCCAGCGCCCGCGTGGCGATATGTAGCGCGATCGTTCCGTTGCTCATCGCAATGCAGTGCTTCACCCCGAGGTATTCCTGCAGCTCCTGTTCAAACTGCAGCACCAGCTCGCCATGGTTGGTCAGCCAACGGCGGTCAAACATTCCGTCGACCAGGTCGTGGAACATCTGCCGGTCCCCGATGTTCGGGGCACCCACATGTAAGGGCATCTCAAACTTCATATCGCTATCCCATCTCTCCGGTCCGGTAGGCCGGGAAATAGTTGGACCCGACCCGCCCTTTCGCCATCGAGAGCTCCTCATATCTTGCGGGATTGATGATTTTTCCGCAAAAATAAACCGGTTGGGTTTCGGAACTCCAACCGCTCTTGTAGCGGCTCAATCCGTCGTCGGGGTTGATTACCAGGCCGGCCCCGCCTCCGAGATCCAGCTTTTGCGCCATACCCTTGAAATAGTCGAATGAAAAGGAGTCCAACGCGTAGAATGCCCCCGCCTTGTAGCCCGCAGCGCTGACGGCGCCCAGATGGCAATGGGCCACGCCACCCTGAACATAGAATAGTTGCGCCCCTACCAGCTCATGCCCAAGATACGCTTGGTGAACGGTGATTTCCGGCATGCCCAGTTGGCGGGAAAAGGCCTTGCGCGAAAAGGCGCGTATGCCGCGAATCTCGTAGCGTTGGACCAGATCGCCGTACAGGCGGCACCAATCGTCGACAAAACCCGCCGGGTCGCGGCACACCTCCACTTGGAGTTTGCCCAGGGCCCGGCGCGCCACCTTCCGGTGGTGTTCCGTTCCGATCCCGTCGCCGGCATCCGTCAGGTCCACCACAAAATGCTGCTTGAAAGGATTCACCACGTCGAAGCTCCGTTCCAGCAACGCCCGGGTGTAGGGCCCAAATGGATCGGCCACCAGGGAAACACTGACGATGTCTTCGGGCAGCTCCGCCAGATCTTCGGCCAAGCCCGTCCAATCCCCGCAGAAAAACATGGGGTAGCATCCCATGGCATCAAAATACGCGGTGCCGGAAATCGGGCGTTTTAGCAGGTGGCCACCGGAACGCGGCAACGCAACGAGCTCGCCGAACTCGGCCAGCGACTGGGCATAGGCGGCGCTCGCATAGCCCTGCAATGATGTAGGTCTACTCAACATGGATCCTGCTGTTTTTTAGATGGTTCGAATCTTTTGTGCATTTTCCCTGCCAAATTTCGCAGCGCCACCAGACCGTTTTTCCAACCCACCTTCCGCACCAGCACATTGGCGGATTGTTCGGAATGGCTGGCCCAGGGGCTCAGGTAGTGGGCATACCCCGCCAGAAAATCGCCCTCTGCAAACCCCTTCCCGTAGAAATATTCGATGAATCGGAAGTGGAGCACCAGACCGGGCGACAGTTTGCTGTATTCAGGGTTGAATGTGCACAGTGCAAAATAAACGCGATCCCCAAACACGTAGGAAATGTGGACGGCGATCACCTGGTCCCCGTCGTAGAGCATGGCAAAATAGAGCTGGTCCTTGGCCGCCAGCTTCGGAAACAACTCCCGGTAGAAGCGTTCTTTTTCCGGCCGCATGTGGCCCTCTTCCGCTTTCATGCTTGCCTGCTCGGTCGCAATATAGGCATCGAGGCAGCGATCCACGTCCCGCGAATCGCTGGTCACCACCAGCGAAAGCCGATCCCCCAGCTGCTTTTCAATACGGCGGAGCTTGTCGCGCACCTTTTTGTGCGCATTCCAGAAATCCTCCCACTCGCCACTCAACGTAAAGATCGGCGATTCCGGTCCCTTGCCGGTCTTTACCCAGTAGCGCGGCCGAGGGAACAATCTGTTCGCATGTTGAAGGAAGCTGGAACCGACCCAAAACTCCTTGTACTCGACCAGATCCCATGCCCGGAATTCCTTCTTTAGATAATCGCCGAACCGCTGCCAACAGGAGGCCTCGTGATCGCGATCGATAATGGGATAGGGTTTGTCGACTTCGGTCGTGGCCCCCGTTATCGCGTGCCCGACCCGGCGCAACGACACGCCCCGGATGGTGATCCGTCGGACACTGACGGGGAAAACCGCCAGCAACCGGCCGCTGCCGTCTTCCCGGAAAAACAGGAAAAAGATATCTTCATCGCCTTTGAATTGGCAGCAACTCGTGTAGACGTAGTCGAACGAGGAATAGATGGTAGGGCGCGAGCTCCGGGCCAGTAGCCCGTCCCACTCCGGGGCCATATGGCACAGCTCCGGACTGAACCCTTTCTTTTCGATCGCAATCATCACATGGGCAGCTCGTTTAGCAGCAGTTCCAGATCGACGATCTGGTCCGCGCATTCGCAGACCGACGGCCGGTGGGAAACAAAAATGATGGTCATGTCTTCCATGGCCTTCAGCCGGTCCAGCACCAGTTTTTCGGTCTTCAGGTCAAACGCATCCGTACTTTCGTCCAGCAGCAGGAGGGACGGCGCCCGGTATAGCGCGCGGGCCAGACCCACCTTCTGGATCTGCCCGCTGCTGAAACTCAGGCCGTCCTCGCCATAGATGGAATCATAGCCGTCCTTCAAGCCCAGGACATGGCTATGCAGGTCTACCAATTCCGAAACCGCGTGGACCCGCTCGCAGTCGATCTGGTCCTTAGGTATGCCCAGCGCAATGTTCTCGTAGAGGCTTTCCTGGATAAGGTTGACGTTGGGCGGGACAAACCCGACCAGCTGCTTCCAGCTTCTGCTCGCAAAAACATTCGCCGGCCGCCCGTCCAGGACAACGTCGCCCAAGGCGGGCTCGTAGAGTCCGGCCAGCAAGTTGAGAATGGTGGACTTCCCGCAACCCGTCCGCCCTTTGATGCAGGTCATTTTTCCGGCGGGAAACTCGATATCGAGGGCATCGATATGAAACGCCCCGGTGGGTGAATAGCGGAACGACACGTTCGACAGGGCAATGGAGCTGCGCACGGGCGGCATGGGCCGGGATTCCTGTTCCTCTTCGCGGACCTCGTAGAACTTGACAAAGTCCTCCAGAATGGCCGAGCCGAACCAGATGTCCTCCATGCTTCTGAACAGGTTGCCGACGGCCGGCATGAGGCGGTAGGCGGCAAAGCCGAAAATGCCGACCAGCGTCACCGCTTCCGACCCGTTCTCGGACGACAGCGCAAAATAGATCGCCGTCAACAGCACAATGGCATAGGTCAGCGTTTCGAGCAGATACTTGGGTACCAGTTGCGTCAGCGCGCAAACAAGGCGGTTTTGCACCATGCTGTTGAAGGTTCGCGAAAAGCGCCCCAGGAAATACTCGGCAATCCCGTTGAGCTTGATCTCCTTGTGCAGCTTCAAGGCGTCGAGCACGTCGCCATAGTTGATCGCCTCCAGCCGCGCATACTCCTTGCCCAGATCGTTCATCCGCCGCGACGTGAAGCGGTTGATCACGAGGCGCATTCCAACCAGCGAGCTGGCGACCGCCAGAGTCACCTTCCAGTCGATGAACAGCAACAGGCCCACGATGCACACGACCACAAAAGCGCCCGCGAAGAATTCAAACATGGCGAACAGCGTGCTGAGAATAACCCGTTCCACATCGGCAATGATTTCCTTCGCCCGGTCCGAACTCTTTTTCTTTTCGAATTCGAGGACGTCCAGATGCAGGAAGTTTCTTAGCAGGCGCTCGGAAAGGGCGTGGTCTTTTCCGTGTCCGAAAACCTTGCTGTAGTAGATGCTGTACAGACTCACAAAGTTGCCGATCAGGAGCAGGAGCAACGAAATGCACCCGAACGACACCACAAGGGCGGTATAGCTTTCGATGCCGGTCGCCTGCTTGAACAGCAGGATGAAGCGGTTACTCTCCATCATCTCCGGCTTGGAGATCAAACCGATAAAGGGAAGCACCGACGCGACGCCGATCATATTGAAGATACCGTTTAACATCAGCAGGACGAGAATGGTGGCGATCCTGCGTTTGTCCGACGCATCCATTAAGTTGAGAATCAACCGAAACTTGCGGATTAAAGACATGGTCATTCCTAATTATTGGCCAAAACTTGCCGAACGGCATGCAACAAATCAAGTAGCAACTCTCTTCGTGACAGCCCCTCGACAAACCTCCACTATGGCGGCTGGATACGAAGACATGGGCATCTATACCACCAAAGGTTCGGCGGAACTGGACCAGCGGATCGCGGCGGACCTCAAAAGGATCGCCGAGGTTTGCGCGCCTTACAGCACCGCAGGCATTCTGCTCGGCGGCTACGGCCGCGGCGAGGGAACCCCGTTTATCCAGCCCGACGGCTCGCAGGCGCCCTTCAACGACTACGACCTCGTTGTCATCGTGGAGCAACTCGACGCCCGCCTCCGCCAGATGTTCAAATCGATGGAACGGCGGCTCACCTCGGAGCTCGGTCTCGCGGTGGACCTGTACCCCATCCAAAAAAGCCGCCTGCCGCGCTGCGAGTTCTCGCTGCTCAACTGCGAAATGAAGCACGGTCACAAGGTGGTTTGGGGCGACGCCCGGATTCTGGATGCCATGCCCGACCTGCCCATCGGCCAAGTCCCGCTGTCCGAGGGATCCCGCCTGCTGCTGAACCGCGGCAAGCTCCTGCTCGACATCAAGCTGCGGCTGGCCGAACCAACGCCATTGACCGAAGAGGAAGCGATCCGCTTCCTCAAGTTTATCCAGAAAGCGTGGCTCGCGATCGGCGATAGCGCATTGCTCGCCGGGCGCCAATACGAGATCGCCTACGCCGTCAAACATGACCGCATAAACACGGTTGGCGAGATTCCCCACCGCGACCAAGTGGTCGAGCAATACCGGAACGCCGTTGAACTGAAGAACTGGGGCGACTATCTCGCCCAATTGGAAAGCTTCGACGCATCAACCGCATTCCAGCAGGTTCGGGACGTTTTTTTGGACTTCTTCGCTTGGTACCGAAAACAGAACCCGGGCCGCGAGTGTTCCGCCTTCAAGGCCATCCTCCTTAACCTGAAATGGAACGGCCGCCCCTTGCCTCGGCATCCGCGCGCATACCTGTACGATGCCCTGCAGGAACTGCTGCAGGACAAACCCAACGAATACCGGCTGCGCGAAATGATGTTTTGCCGCGAAAACGCGACCGAACGCTTCTATGCGATGCAAGCGAGGTTTTCCTGATGCATGCAAAGAAGGATAAGCTGAGCCTGTTCCTCTTCATCGATGCCTTCGGCTGGGAAGTGAAGCAACGCCACCCCGGTTTTTTGAAGGGATTGATCCACGACAGCAAACCGCTCGAAACCATTCTCGGCTATTCCGGCGCCTGCGATCCCTCGATCATTTCAGGCCTGACGCCCGCAGAACACGGCCTGTGGTGTTCCTACTACTATGATCCGAAAAACATTCCCTTCAAATGGACGAAGGGCTTGCGCGTTCTGCCCGATGCAATCTTCAATCGCGGCCGCGTGCGCAACCAGCTCAGCAAATGGATCAAGAAACGGTGCGGCTTCTCGGGCTACTTCCAGCTCTATTCCGTCCCATTCGAACATTTACCCCTTTTCAACTATGCTGAACGGAAACGCATTTGGGAACCGGACGGTCTCCCGCACGGGGAATCCATCTTCGATACCATGAGCGAGGCCGGAATCCCCTACTATGTCCACGATAGCGATGTTCCCGATGATGTCCGGCTCGATCGCCTGCAGGCAGACATCCAAAACCAACGCATCGATTTTGCCTATTGCTCCTTCGGCCGGCTTGACGCCCTGATGCATGCCGAAGGAAACGATTCTCCCAACATCGCCCATTTGATGGAGTGGTACGACGGAAAGATCCGCGCCCTGCTTGATGCCGCCGAAGAAAACTACAACGAGGTTTCGTGGTACGTCTTCACTGATCACGGCATGCACAATGTCAACGAAGCCTACGACCTGAAGACCGATATCGACGCACTCCGGCTCGAGTGGAACAAGGACTATGTCGCCTTCTACGACTCCACCATGGCCCGCATCTGTTTTCTATCGGATGCCGGTCGCGAAAGCATTGTTCGCATGCTCTCCAACCATCCGAAGGGCCGCATCCTTTCCGATACCGAACTCAAGGCGTTCGGGGTCTATTTCGAGGACGGGCAATACGGCGACCTGATCTTCCTGATGAATTCCGGCGTACAGATCGTACCCAGCTTCATGTCGGCCAAGCCGGTCAAGGGCATGCATGGCTACCACCCCACCGACCCCGACTCGCTCGCCGCCATCTCCTCCAACAAACCCATCCCGCGAACCACCACCAAGATCCAGCACATCCACCAAATCATGCTGGATGAATTGGGCGTTAGGCGTTAGGCGTTAGGCGTTAGGAATACGGTTTACAATCACGTTTCAATCGTCAATCGTCACTCTCCATGGAAGACCTGACTCCAGACCCGAAACTCCTGCTCGAACTCGCCGAAGCCCGTATGCCGTTTGGCAAGTACAAGGGCCGCCTGCTCATCGACCTGCCGGAGCCCTACGTCGTCTGGTTTCGGCAAAAGGGCTTCCCCGCCGGCAAACTCGGGAAGCAGCTCGAAACCGTCTACGTCATCAAGGCCAACGGCCTCGAACACCTCTTCGACCGTTTGCGCTGATGCACGAAAATCATTGTTCCATGGCTTGGGCGCGGGGGCGGTAGAGGAGGCCGTAGAACATTTCGAGGTAGCGCCGGGTTTCTTCGCGGTCGATCTTGGAGATATGTTTCCAGAAACCGTAGATGCGCGTGAGCTTGAGCAGGCGCGCGGCATACAGCTCCCAGGTGTACGCCGCTTCGACGCGGTCCAGCGCTCCCTGGGATATATCGGTCCAATGGTGTTCGTCCTGGGACGATTGCTCAAAGAACTCACACATGCTATGCGCGGCCGCGTCGCCTCGGTTGGGATCGATATGGAATCCGTTCTTTCCGTTTTCGATGATTTCGAACGGCCCGCCAAAACAGGTGGCGAATACCGGAAGACCGGTTGCCATCGCCTCGATCACCGTGAGGCCGAAGGCCTCAAACAGAGCAGGCTGCACAAAGGCCCCTTTCTTGTCCGCGATGCAGCGGTAGAGCTCCCCGTTAAAGTTGCGGTCCGCGCTGGCCTTCACCCATCGCACGCAATGATCGAGACCGTGTTCATCCATCAGCTCATGCATTAGCCTGCACTGCTGCTGCTCCTCCGAGTCAGAGGATTTTTCCGGATCGACGACGCCGGCCACCAAAAACAGGTTGGCTTTTTCCTGCAGCTCGGGGCATTCGGCATACCATTTTACCAAGCCGGTTACATTCTTGATATGGTCGAGCCGCGACATCGCAAACAGCAAGGGCTTTTCCTGGTCGCTCAGCTCACCGCGCGCATCATCGCCGGGCGGGCCATAGATCAGGTTGTGGATATCGTCTTGCAACGAGTGCAAGCGGCGGTCGGTTTCCGTGTAGGGGAAATAGACCTCGGCATCGGCCCCCGGCGAAATAATGTTGAACTTGGGATCGAAGACATTGATCCCCTGCAACACGCGATAGAGCCCCGGCATGGTAAAGGTCTGGTAGCTTTCGTACTGCCCCACCCCTTCGTCGGTACCGGCAATCTCCTGGTAGGTGCTGGTAATGATGAAGTCGGCGGTATTCATGGCAATCAGATCGGCCGTGAACTGGCAGGAAAAATGGTATTCCTCTTCATGCTGCCGCCAATGCAGGGCCGAAAACAGGTATTTGGTTTTTTCCAGCGCATGGGCAATGTTGCACTGCGTGACGCCGAGGCGATGCGTCATCAGCGACGCCACCAGATTGCCGTCGGAATAGTTACCGATCACCAAATCGGGCTTGCCCTCCAGGTAGGCTACCAATTCGTGCTGGGCTTCAAGGGCATATCGCTCCAGATAGGGCCAGATTTCAAACCGGGAGATCCAGTGCGGCACCACCTCGCCATTTTCGTTGCGGAACGGCACCCGCAGGATCACGGCGTTTTGCGTTCCCAGGATCGGTTCGATGTGCTGGTTGCAGGAGGTGTCGCCAGCGTCGGGAATCAAACGCGTCAGCACCACGATGCGCGGTTCGATGTCGAGGCCCTGTTCATGCAGGTCGTGGCGCATCTGTTTTTCGAGCGCGCGCACCTGGTCGAGGATATAAACCACCTGCCCGCCGGTGTCGGGCAAACCCAATACACCGGACTGGCCGAAGTAGCCATGCGGCGACAGGATCGCCAAGCGCGAGACCATGGGAATCCGGCTGAGAAACTCGGCCAGGGTGGTGGCATCCGGCGATTCCAGCACATCGAGCAGCAAGCCCATGGTTTCGTATATCTTTGCCGCACTCCGCCCCCAGCCCGGCTCAAAGCACCGTTCCGGCAGATCGCCGACCAAATCAACCCATTCGGTTGCGGGATCAATCTCCTGTAGACGTTTCCGGGCATGGCGCAACGCCTCCTGAAGATTGGCGACACCATCCACCTGCTGGTTCAACAGGAGCTGTATATCGCCATACTTGTGCAGCTTCAGGAAGTCCAGCAGGGCCTCTCCTTGCTGGCTAGATACCGAGTGCGCGAGGTAGCGGTTCAGGAAGGCCACGCCCTGCCCGATCGAGCTGGTCTCCTTCATGATCGGGAAGCCGCGTTCAAACGGGGTCAGGTCGACTTCGAGCAACCAGCTTTCGTCCGCATGGAATCCGTTGGCCATCCGCTCCTTTGCTTCAAGGAATCCGGCCGGAGGCATCTGATGGATGCAGACATTGTTGGTATCAATGCAGAAATACTGCCAGTCCGCCACCTTGTCGCGCACCGCCATGTTCAGGCACCCGTCGTGAACAATCATCTCCTCCGTCTTGCGAAACAGGTTTTCGGCAAACGAGCCTTTGAGGGACATGCCTTCCGGGGAATCGAGGAAATCATCCAGTTGATCGGAAACGTCCGTGCGCAACAGCAAGGGCCGCTCCGATTCAGTCAAGCGCCGCAGCAGTGAAAATAGGGTTGGCCGGTGCGTCTCGAAATCCGATTTCAACTTAAGAATCATTCAGTTCCTCCTCGTGGGTGTTGATGTCCCCGAAAAAGTCATAATGGGCAATGCCTTCAAGGATCCCGTTGGCATTGCACCCTTCCGCGAAATAGATGCGCGGCCGACCGCGCAACTTGTTCAGTTCGGGGCTATGGTTGCCCACCACCACGCCCAGCGTTTCGCCGCCGAGCATGTCTTCGTCGTTTCCCGAATCCCCGGCCACCAGCAGATGGTCGAACGAAATCCCCCACTTGAACGCCAAGTAGCGAATGGCCAGCCCGCACGAAGCACGGATCGGCATCAGGTCGAGATACATCCCGAACGAACAGGTAACGTCCACCCGCAAGTCGGCTTCCCGCAGAAGGCGGCGAATCCTCCGGACCGGCGGCGCTTTTTCCATATCGATCGTGTAGCTGATCTTGAAGCGGTGCTGTTCCTCCTTGTCCTGCAGGTACACGCCCGGGATCCCGGCCATGACGTCCTGAATCCTGTCCGGCTCCCAGCGGTAGTCGATGTGCTGTTTCCACGCCTTGTCCTCCGTCAGATCCCGGCCGTATCGGATGGATGCGCCGTTCGAGGTGATGAGAATATCCGGCGGCGGCGCACCGAGTTCTTCCAGCGCTTCGAGTGCGCTTTCCTTGGCGCGCCCGGTTGCAATACCGAAGCCCGTGAATGTACCGACACGCTTCAACTCGCCAAGGAGTTCGGCCACGGCCTCGTCATCGCCCGTCAGGGTATTGTCGATATCGGTAATGAGGATGCGGTCCACTTCCGGAATACGGCTGCGGCGCGGCGGTAACTTCGGTGAGCGGGTGCCGTCCGCCAGTATTTTTTTCACTTCCTTGATATAGCGCTGCGCGTGGCTGTTCCAAGAAAACGTTTCCGTGGCCCCGGCAATACCCTGTTCCGACCAGGCATCCCATTGGTCGCTTTGCAGCATC
Organism: Pontiella sp.; assembly: GCA_050306215.1. Taxonomy (GTDB): domain Bacteria; phylum Verrucomicrobiota; class Kiritimatiellia; order Kiritimatiellales; family Pontiellaceae; genus Pontiella. The sequence continues at coordinate 2,530 of JBNLGU010000080.1, read as the reverse complement.
TGCAACAGCGTTTCGCCCATCTTCTCCGCATCGAACGGATCGATCAAAATACCGTTGTTGCACGCACCGATGATGTCGCGCGGTCCGCCATCGTTGGTCGCTGCGATCGGCAGTCCGCTGGCGGCGGCCTCGATCAGGGTCAAGCCAAACGGTTCCGTCCAGGCCGGATTGACAAACACACCGCACGACGCGGCCGCTAGCCGGTAGATGTCGGGAACGTCCGGCGCGGCATGGTGCTTCGGCAATGCCACCGATCCATAAAGATCGTACTTATCGATGAGGTAAAGCACCTCGATCATGACCTTGCGCGAACCGCGGTCCATGGCCCGAATATCGTCGCGGTTGCCCATGATCAACACCAGGTTGGCGTATTTCCGCAGCCGGTCGTTGTTCGCATAGGCGTGGATCAGTGTGCTGAAATTCTTGCGCTCGTCGGGACGGGCCATGGCCAGCACCATGGGCTTGGATGGATCGTGCAGGAAGCGGTCGATCTGCAGCCGCATATCGCAATGGAAATTCCTGCGGACCGGCGGTGAAAAGCGATCGAGGTTTACCCCCGGCGGATTGACGCGCATGCACGAGGGCTCATAGTGTTCGTACATTTCATACTGTTGCTCGATTTCCTGATGCGTGCTGGTGATGACCAGCGGGGCGGAATCGAGCGCCAGCTCCTCGGCTTCGATGCGCAGATCCATGTTGTAGCGCTTGTTGATCTGCTCGCGCTTAGCGCCGCTTTCGAGCATGCGCTCCATCTTGACGCGGCCAAGGGAATGGCCGGTAAACATGAACGGCACGCCCAGCAGATGCGCCATGGTTGCCCCGACCATGCCGGCATCGGCATAGTGGCCATGAACGATGTCGGGTATGCGGCGCAACTTACGGAAGTGCGGCAGGGCGTTGTCGACAAAGCTCGGCAGGTGCGGCCACAGCTTTTCCTTGCGCAGGTAGCGGCGCGGGCCGAATGGAATCCGAATGATGAAGGCGTTGTCCGCGATCTGCTCCTGCGGCTGCGCATAGCTTTCATCCACCTTCTTGTCGATTACCTGCCGCGTGAAGAGATCCACACGATCAACCGCCGGATGCTGGGCCAAAGCGCGCGCCAACTCCACCACATACAGGATCTGCCCGCCCGTGTCGGGATCCTTGCCAAGCTCCATGTTGTCGCCGCGAATCAGTCCATGCACGCTCAGCAACGCGATATACAATCCCTGCTCCCCTTGCCTAGCCATGGGTCACTGCCTCCAGTCCCGTGTACACATCCATATCCGCCACCGTAGCCCCCTGCTGTCCGCAAATGCGCGTCGCCAGTGTCGTTGCGCAGTGTGCGGTCGCTTCGGGATCGGCCCCCTTCAGGAATCCGGCAATCAACGCGGCGCTGAACGAGTCGCCGGCCCCCACCGTATCCACAACCGGCGATTCGGCTTCATCGGGCTTAACCCGCAGCACCTTGGCCTCGGCGGAACAGTAGAGGGCGCCTTGCTTGCCGAGCGTCAGCCAGATGGCATCCAGATCCCATCGTTCGCGTACGGCCTGGACCGCCTCGTCCATATCGGCATGCCGGAGCGAGTCGGGTTTCAATAGTTCGAGTTCCTCGTCGTTGAGCTTCAGGATGTTGGCCCGCTGGATCATGTTCAGCACATCTTCTTTTGACCACCACGGCTCGCGGAGATTGATGTCAAGGAAGACCGGCGCCTCAACCGCATCGAACAAACGGCCAAGGGCATCGCGCGACTTGCCGCGGAGGGCGAGCGAGCCGTGGTAGAGCAAGCCGCACTGCCGCAGGTTGACGGCACACCGCGCGGCCTCGGGTTCGATAAAGTCGTAGGCTTGGTCGGCCAGGATATCGAAGGAATGGCTCTTGCCGTCCATTTGGATTTCCACGCGGCCGGTCGGATGATGCATATCGCGCTGGATGCCGGTGGTGTCCATGCCCCAGTCGCGCATGCGTGTGACCATCGCGCGTCCGGCATCGTCCTGCCCGACGCGGGAAACCAGCAGGGGATTCCACCCCAAGGCATGCAAGTGCCAGGCGACATTGAGCGGTGCGCCACCGGGAACCTTGCGTTCGCCGAAGCAATCATACAGCACTTCGCCAAAAACAACGGGGCGCATCGGCTGCATCCCAAGGGGATCTATGGTAGCAGTCCGCGTCATGCCTTTAAACATACAGGTCCTCCCCTTGGTCGCAAAGCAATTATGAAACTTCTACGGGAAACCGGTTGCATCGCCACGGATAGTCGCGTTAGTTGTTCCAGTCATGGACTGGATTCGCAATCTACTGGCCAGCGATATGGACGGAACGGTCATCCCGCTCGACGACCAGCCGCAGCGCGCTGACGAAATTGCATCCTTCGCTAACGCGTTGCACCAGCAAACAGACCTGGCCCTGGCCTATGCCACCGGCCGCGACCTGCAACGCGTTTTGAAGGGCATCGTCCACTGGAAGCTGCCCGAACCGGACTGGCTGATTTGCGACGTCGGCACGTCGCTCTACCATCCCGACGACGATGACAACGAATGGGCGCCCGAT